>JAPLPA010000456.1 GCA_026400415.1 Afipia sp.
CGGCGCCAAGACGACGCCGGAACAACTCAAGACGTTTACCCTGGAACGGGGACCGGCTTATTCGCATCAGCGCCGCATCAAGATTGTAAACGAACTACCGCTCTCTGGTGCCGGCAAGCCGGATCGGAAGGCTGTGCAGCGCGAACTCATAGCCTACGTCCCGGCAAACGCCTGAGCCCGCTCACGGCTCAAGCACGATCTTGCCGAAGAAGCTGCGATCCTCAATCAACCGTTCGGCTTCGCGCGCTTCGCTGAGCCGCATGCGGCCGCCAATCACCGGCGTGACACGGCCGGTCGAGACATAATCCAGCGCAGTGGCGATGTTTTCCTTCGAATAGCCGTTCGAACCGAGCACCTGCAATTCGCGCACCCAGATGAAGCGCATATCGTTCGTGGTCTCGTAGCCGGCGGTGGCGCCGCAGGTCAGCAATTTGCCGCGCGGCTTCAGGCAGCGCAGCGACGGCACCCAGGTATCGCCACCGGTGTAATTGACGACGACATCGACGCCTTTCTTGCCCGACAGCTTCCAGGTTTCCTTGCTGAAATCCTGCTCCGAGTAATTGATGGTTTGGTCGGCGCCGAGTTGCCGCAGCTTTTCGCACTTGTCGGCAGAACCGGCGGCGGCGATCACGGTCGCACCGATCATCTTCGCAAGCTGCACGCAGGCAATGCCGACGCCGCCGCTGGCGCCAAGGATCAGGATGGTGTCGGTCGGCTTAATGTTGCCGATTTCGAAGAACATGCGGATCGCCGTGCCATAGGCGATCGGAACCGCAGCCGCGGTGACGAAATCGACGTTATCCGGAATCCGGATCAAATTATCGACAGGAACGCGGACATACTCGGCCATGCCGCCGAGGACTTCCTCACCCATCATGCCTTCGTGCGTGACCGGATGCAGCGCAACGCGATCACCCACTTTCCAGTCTGTTACGCCTGCCCCGAGTCCCGCGATCTCACCGGCGATGTCTCCGCCGGAGATAAACGGCATCGGCACCGGAAAGCCAGGCATGCCGCGGCGAACGAAGATATCAAGATGGTTCAAGCCGCAACCGCGCACCCTGACCAACGCTTCGCCATCGCCGGCAACAGGATCCGGCCAGTCGCGATAGACAAGGTTCTCCAGCGCGCCCTGCTTCTCAATGACGGCGGCTTTCATGGGCGGCTCCGTAACACTCATAGTTCATTGACGCGAACGCCCCTCGCCCGCGATGGCACGTCAGTGGGTAGAACGGCCGGGCGGGATCGCCGCCCGGCCGAAGCGTCACTTGGTCAGCATCAGCTCGCTGCGCGCCGGCAGATATTTGTCGGTATAGGTTTCGGCGGCCGTCGGCGGAGTGACGATATCAAAGGCCTTGGCGGCCTGCTTCAAGGTGCGGTCGAGGCGCGCCATGTCAACATTGCTGAAGCCGTTCTTTTCCACGTTCGGCGACATGAACATGTAGTCGAGCGACATCTTAATGCGGTCTTTCTCGATCGCTTCATTGATCAGCGGATCGCGCTTCTTGATCGAAGCGACCGCGGCATCCGGATTCTTGATCATAGCGTTGATGCCATGCGCGGTGGCGCGGATGAAGTTCTTGATCGCTTCCGGATTCTTCTCGGCAAAGGCCGGGTTAACCGCAAGAACGTGGCCGTAAAGTTCAACGCCGTAGTTGGCGAAGGGCATGACCAGGATCTCTGAATCCGGGATGTTCAGGGCGCGGATGTTCATCATCACGGTGGTGATGTGGCCGACGATGGCCTGCGCTTCGTTGCGTATGAGCATAGGCTCACGCA
>JAPLPA010000394.1:0-2442 GCA_026400415.1 Afipia sp.
GATCTGCGGCGGGCGAACTGGCTCGTGTCACCGGTGATCGAAGGCCGAGTCCGGATTAATGGCCGCTCTTACAGATTACTAGGCATCGAGCCTTTGACCCTGCCGGAAAGTGCAGGTATCGCGCCGGCAGCAGCACAGGTTCAACTCGAAAGTTTTTTGACGCCACCGGGGCGAACATTCGTCGGTCCGGAGACATTGATCGATTTGAAAGCGCGTGAAGGAATATCGCCGCTTGTCGAAGGCGGCATATCGCTCCCGCCGCTCGTTTTACAGGATCAGCTTGCCCCCGGAGTTTTGCTCGTCGATATCGGGATAGCGCAAAAGATTTTGAAGATGCCGGGTCAAATTTCGCGGCTCCTCATCGGGACCGAGAGCGCCGGAAACCGCAAACCGCTCGAGGCGATTGTTGGCGATCGTCTGCAGCGTATTGAGGCGGGTGAGCCTGGAGATCTCGACCGGCTTACCAGGAGTTTCCATCTCAACTTGACGGCCTTTGGTTTGTTATCGTTCTTCGTCGGGCTTTTCATTGTCCATTCCGCGATCGGTCTTGCACTGGAACAGCGCCTTCCGACGTTTCGCACGCTGCGGGCATGCGGCGTTTCGGCAACATCCTTGACCGTGTTTCTCATTGTCGAACTTGTTTCGTTGGCGATTGTGTCGGGCATCGTTGGGCTATTGTGCGGGTATGTCATTGCGTCGCTTCTGCTGCCGGACGTATCGGCCAGCTTGCGAGGCCTCTACGGCGCGCAAATTCCCGGCCAGTTGTCGCTACGTCCCGAATGGTGGATCGCGGGTCTTGGCATGAGTGTACTGGGCGCACTGCTTGCGGCTGCTAACGGGCTCGTGCGTGTGTATCGAATGCCCGTCCTTGCCGCGGCTCAGCCTTTTGCGTGGCAGGAAACGCAACAGCGCTGGTTGAAGCGACAGGGTGCCGTCGCGGCGCTTGTTGTCGTGGTTGCGTTAGGCGTTCTGCATTTCGGCGATTCTCTTGCGTCGGGGTTTGCGGTGTTGGCCGCATTGCTTCTTGCGGCCGCACTTGGATTGCCGGTTATCCTTGGCCTCGTTCTTTGGCTCGGACAGCGCGGAGCTAAACGCCCGATGGCGAAATGGTTCTGGGCCGATAGCCGCCAGCAATTGTCCGGGCTCTCGCTTGCTTTGATGGCGTTGCTGTTGGCGCTCGCCGTCAATGTCGGCGTTGGCACCATGGTCCAGAGTTTTAGCAAGACGTTTTCGACATGGCTCGATGATCGCCTCGCGGCTGAGGTTTATTTCAATGCGGTCAGCGACGCGCAAGCTCAAGAGATCGTGGCATGGCTACGGCAGCGTCCGGAAGTTGAGGCGATCCTGCCGGCATGGCGCACCGATGTGACAATGGACGGACTGCTTGTCGAAATTCTGGGTTTCGCCGATCATGCGACCTATCGTGAACGCTGGCCGCTGCTCGAATCTGAACCAGATGTTTGGAATAAGGTTCGTCAAGGAAGCGCGGCGTTGTTCAGCGAGCAATTGGCGCGCCGCCTGAAACTTTCCATTGGCAACCGCGTCTCCGTTCCCACACCAAATGGATCGTGGCAGGTAGAAGTCGCAGGCATTTATCCCGACTATGGAAATCCCAAGGGTCAAATCGGCGTCGACATCGACGCGCTTTCAGCAAGGTGGCCGGCTACTACGCGGACGCGTTTCGGGCTGCGCGTCGTGCCGGAGCGAGTTGCGGACCTGATTGTAGCGCTTCGCGATAAATTTTCGCTGGATGGCGGTCGGCTTGTCGATCAGACAACATTGAAAGCGGAATCGACGCGGATATTCAATCGCACGTTTGCCGTAACATCGGCGTTGAACGCATTCACGCTCGGTGTTGCGGGAATTGCGTTGCTCACCAGTCTTCTGACGCTTGCAAACAGTCGGTTGCCGCAACTCGCGCCGCTATGGGCGCTGGGAGTGACGCGACGGAAGCTTGCGGCCGTCGAACTCTTGAAAACAATGTCAGTGGCTTTTCTGACGGCGCTGCTGGCATTGCCTGTGGGTCTGCTTGTGGCGTGGTGTCTCGTCGCTGTGGTCAATGTGAAGGCATTCGGATGGCGTCTGCCGCTCTATATATTTCCGTTTCAACTGCTGGAATTGCTTGCCGTTGCGATGTTCGCGGCGCTGATCGCGTCTCTAATTCCGATCCTGAAACTGCTGAAAGTACAGCCGATTACACTTGCGAAGATTTTTGCCGATGAGCGGTGACAGGAAAATCGACCGTCGTGCGGTGGTTGCGGGCGGCTTGCTGACTGCAATTGGAGCAAGCGCCGCCGCTGCACAAGGCTTCGCCGGTCTTGGAGGCGAAACCCAAGGCTTCGCGCCGGTGGTGCAGGGTTTATCCTTGGCGTTTCCGCGCGATCACGGTGCGCATCCGGATTTTCGTATTGAGTGGTGGTACCTCACAGCGAATTTGCGGGA
>JAPLPA010000394.1:2486-7204 GCA_026400415.1 Afipia sp.
AGTGGACGCTATTGCGGCAGGCAATGATTTCGGGCATGGAGGAGTCCGGTTGGGATAGCCGCCAGTTCTGGATGGGACATGCAGCGGTCACAAGCGCGAGCGGCCATCATTTTGCCGAGCGCCTGGCGCGCGGCGGTATCGGGCAGGCATCCGTCGAGGCTATCCCATTTGATGCATGGATAGATTCCTGGGAGATGCGTGCTGGCGATCGGTTCTCGGCGGCGAATGTTTCGCCGCTCAACGTGTCGGCGGCGGGTGCGGATTTCGAGTTTTCCTTGGAACTGAATTCCGAACGACCGTTGGTACTGCAGGGCGATGCGGGCTACAGCAAAAAGTCCGAACGNAGGCATCATACTATTTCAGCCAGCCGTTCTTTTCGGCCACGGGATTTCTCACGCTCCACGGCAAACCGATCGGCGTCAGCGGACAGGCGTGGATGGATCGGGAGTGGAGCAGCCAGCCGCTGGCCACCAACCAAACCGGCTGGGACTGGCTCTCGCTGCATCTGGAATCTGGTGAGAAGGTGATGCTGTTCCGGCTCCGCCAAAGCGATAGTGGAGACTATTTTTCGGGAAATTGGATCACGGAAGACGGTCGCTCAACGCAATTGGCGCCGGACTCAATTGTCATGACGCCAGCGAAGTTGAGCGATGTCGAAGGGCGTAAGGTGCCGACATCATGGAGCGTCGCTATTACCGACCGCAATTTCAAGATCGACACCGTGCCTCTTAATCCGAAAAGCTGGATGGCAACGCGATTTGCCTATTGGGAAGGACCGATTACGTTTCAGGGCAGCCACGCGGGCGTGGGTTATCTTGAAATGACCGGATATTGATCGAGAGCCGCGACTGCGAAAAGACGGAATAGACGTCTGACATTTCGGCTAGATGACTGCCGATATTCCCTGCCAGAACAACACAAGCGAAATCACGAACAACAGAATGTATGCGACCTGATAAAACAGATCTGTCGGGGTTCGCTTCACTAGCCATATCCCGGAAAAGTTTGCGAGAACAGCAATCGGCAACAAGAGCAGCGACGTTGTAAAATTTTTCGATGTAAATTGATCGAGAGCGAAATACGGTCCGATCTTGAAAAGATTGACGACAGTGAAAAACATCGTCGTCGTTCCCACCAGCGTCATCTTGGCCAGACGTTGTGGCAACACATGGACCTGAAACGGCGGTCCTCCGCCCTGCGTCATAAAAGATGTGAAGCCGGAAACCGCGCCCCATACAACGCCACTTAACGCGGTTGTCGGATGAGGTTCGATCTTGGCTGGGCGTAGCCATGTGTTGGCGACGAACGTCAGTCCTATTCCGCCCACAATGATCCGGACCAATGCATCCGATAAATAAGCGGCCAAAAGCCATGCGAATGCCATGCCGATGACTGCGCCGGGCAGCATGACTTTGAGATTCCACGCATCCCAATCTTTGCGATAGACGTAGGCGGAGATCAGATCTTGCGTGATAAGAATAGGCAGTATCAACGCGGCCGCTTCAAGCGGCGGAAGATAAAGCGCCAGCATAGGTGTTGAAGCAATGCCAAGGCCGGCGAAACCGCCCTTTGCCAGCCCCAGAAGAACGACGGCAGGAATCGCGACGCAGTAAAAAATCGGATCGGCAATGATGGCTGGCAAATGACTTTTCCCGGTTGGCTGCAACAGTTAGGCCCCAGATCGTTCGGCAAGATCAACCTCTATTCACGACTGCGATACTGGTCTTGCGTGCATAGCTTGCCCGCAATAAATAAAGCGAATGCCAAGATATTTTTTTAACACGCGTATTGGTGATTCCTTCGTGCCGGACGCTGATGGCGTTGAATTGCGAGATCCAGATCAGGCGTGGAATGTTGCGCGCGTAACGATTCTGGAGCTTCTGAAAGAAGAAGGCCAGACTCAGAATTTGCTCAACGCCGTTCTCGAAGTAACCGATGCGGATGACCAGATTGTGCTGGAATTTCCATTCAGCGAAGTGTTGATCGAACTTCCGGCCGGTTCATCATTGAAACACTAGGTCAATCCTGCCTGTCACAAGCGAAGTGCCGCCAAGACTTCGTCTGGCCTCTCCGCCATCGACATGTGGCCCGCACCCCGCAATATGATTTCGGTCGAATCGCCGATGGCTTGTGTGAGTTGTCGCCCGGATTTGAGCGGCGTCATCATGTCGCGTTCGCCGAGAATCAGCGTTGTCGGAACTTTAATCTTCGCGGCGGCATTGATTGCGCCTTTATATGCGTTGCACGCTGACAGATCGTTGAACAGCACACCAGGCGGATTGCGCTCAAGTACGCGCTGGCCGCCGCCCATCATCCACATCCCTGGCGCGAGCGAGCCGCCGAGCCCTGCTGCAAATCCAAAACCCCAGATCGACACCATATCGACAGCGGCATGATCGTCTGTTTTCGCGGCGGCGAGCAAATCTTCCGACACCGGCATCGCTGCTCCGACGCCGATCAGTGACAAGGCAGAGATTTTTTCAGGATACCGAGCAGCCGCGTCGAGTGCAATCAACGCGCCCATCGAATGCCCGACGAGTTTTGCCTGCGTGGCGCCCGCTGCCTCAATGAGGCGAACAGTCCAGTCAGCCATGTCACCGATCGACGGCAAAAGTGCGCCTTTTGAGCGTCCATGCCCGGGAATGTCTGGTGCGAGTGCATTGTAGCCGTGATGCGCAAACCAGCGGCTGTAGAGTGCCCACGTCGAATGATCGAAACCGGCCCCGTGCAGAAAAATGACGAGCGGAAGTTTGGGATCGAGCGGCTTTCCGCCCGTCGCCGCATAAATGTCGTCGCCGCCAACTTTCAACAGCATCGTCTATACCTTCTGCGAAAAGCGGAGCGCTTGACCGAGATCGCCGATGATGTCGTCTGCGGCTTCAATGCCGATCGACAGCCGGATCAGTTCTTCGCCGATGCCTGCGACTTTCAGCTGCTCGGCGTTCATTTGCTGATGCGTTGTGCTCGCTGGGTGGATCACGAGCGTCTTCGCATCGCCAACGTTTGCGACGTGGCTGACGAGTTTCAGCGCCCCGATGAATTTCCGTCCAGCGTCGCGTCCACCTTTGATGCCGAACGTGATGATTGAACCTGCTCCGCGCGGCAGCAATTTTTTTGCCAGCGCGTGGTCTTGATGGTTTGCCAGCGACGGATGCAACACCCATTCGACCGCTTTGTTGGTCCCGAGAAACGCGAGCACCGCCGCAGCATTTTCCATGTGACGCTGCATCCGCACATGCAATGTCTCGATGCCCTGCAATATCTGGAAAGCATTTGTCGGCGAGATGCAGGCGCCGAAGTCACGCAACCCCTCCGCGCGTGCGCGCATGATAAAGGCAGCCGGACCGAATTCTTCACTGAAGACGATGCCGTGATAGCCCGCATAGGGCGTGGTCAGCGTCGGAAATTTTCCGGATTTATCCCAATCGAAATGACCGCCATCGACAATGACTCCTCCGATGGCGATGCCGTGGCCGCCGATCCATTTGGTGATGGAGTTCATCACGATGTCGGCACCGAGTTCGATAGGGCGCGAGAGATAGGGCGTCGCAAACGTATTGTCGATCAACAGCGGTATGCCCGCTTTATGCGCGATCTCAGCCACTGCAGGAATGTCGAGAACCTCAAGGCCCGGATTGCCGATGGTTTCGCCGATCACAAGCTTAGTCTTGGGGCTGATGGCGGCACGGATGCCGTCGAGATCGCGCGGTTTGACGAAGGTCGTCGTGATGCCGAAGCGCGGCAGCGTGTGTGTCAGAAGATTGATGGTCCCACCGTAAAGCGAAGCGGACGCGACTATGTGATCGCCGGCATTGAGCAATGTCGCGATTGCAAGATGTAGCGCAGCCATGCCGCTTGTTGTGCAAACCGCGCCGACGCCGTTTTCCAGCGCGGCAAGGCGCTCTTCCAGCACCGCCGTCGTCGGATTGGAAATCCGAGTGTAGATGTGTCCAGCACGCTCAAGATTGAATAACGCTGCCGCGTGATCTGCGTCTTGAAAAACATAAGACGTCGTTTGGTGAATCGGAACGGCGCGCGATCCGGTGACCGGGTCGGGGTGTTGGCCCGCATGCAGGCTCAGTGTTTCAAATGCAGGGGGCTTGGGCGCGGCCATCTGATCCTCTCGAAAAATCGCAGATTTTCTTTCACGCGCCGCAATCGATTGCAAGTGTCCTATGGTGCAGGACGCGGATCGATCGGTGTCTGACCGCGCAGGCCGAAAATATCTTCCAACAATTTTCCTGCGGCGAGGACACGAGCCTCTCCGCGCGGCGCGGCGACGACCTGCAGGCCGACAGGCAAGCCTTCACGTGTGAACCCGCACGGAATGGACAATGCAGGACTGCATATCAGGGTGATGGCTGATACAATCGTGAGCCAGCCAACGTAGTTGTCGAATTTGACGCCGTTGCATTCGGCGAGGTAGCGCTGATCGACCGGGAACGGGCCGACGATTGTGGTCGGGCACAGCAGAAGATCGTAAGTCTCAAAAAACGCGATTGCGCGAGCGGTCAGCATCACACGTTGCGCTTCTGCGCGTTCGATGTCGTCCAGTTTGAGTTTGAGACCTTCTTCGATATTCCACACGACCTCTGGTTTCAGCAAATCGCGATGCTGCCTTAGCAGTTTGCCTTTGGTGACGGCATAATCGAAAGCACGAAGCACATGCGCGCATTCGGCAGCCTCGCGCAAATCCGGATGTGCTTCCTCGACGATGA
>JAPLPA010000310.1 GCA_026400415.1 Afipia sp.
GATGATTTCGAAGTAAGGCGAGATGTCGAAATCGCGCGGCATGTAGAGCGACGAATCGCGGATGTGCAGGATTTCCTTGCGGGCGCGGCGAGATTTTGCCTCGGTGATCTTCGGCAGAATGGGATAGCGCACCGCGCCGAATGCCTGCGCGATCAGCGCCGAGCAGATGATCTTGGTGGGATCGCCGGAGCCGAGCGAGAGCATGCGGCGGCGGAAGCGCTGCGGGATCGGCAGCGGAATGAGATAGCGCATCAGGTCGAGAATGTTCTTGGTGTCGTAGCCGAAGCCGACGCGGTTGATGGCGTAGCGGCACACGGTCTCGCGATCCTCGAACGACAATCCGACCGGGCGGCAGATCCGGGTGTGATAGGGATAATATTTCGACAGCGGTGCAGTCGTGACGCCTTCGCCGATATTGGCCTCGATCATGACGTGCGGTTCGCCGTCAGGCTCGGACGCGCCGTGAATAGGTCCGACATACAGCGCCGCATGGGACCAGGTCGACTGCGTGAGATATTTGATGATGCCGGAAATGCGGTTGTTGCCTTCGACCAGCAACACGTCGCCTTCCGTAATCAGGCCGCGCAACCGCTCCGGATCGCTCGGCGTGAAGGGTTCGTATCCGGTCACTTCTTTCTGAAGGTAACCGGCAATGACCTTGCCAACGGTATCGAGCATAAAGCCCATGATCGTTTCCCCAGCCCGTCTTGTGACGTGCGGCGCTTTCCGGCCGCTTGTTCCTGGTCCAGTGTTGTCGATACCAATTTCAATTTAGTTCATGCGTCAAGCGTCTTGGTCATCAAAGATTCACCATGCCGGTTGCCGCTGGTGGTTTGATACGGCAAATTCCCCTGCGTTGCCGATTTTGTTGAGATTTGGAAAACCATCAGATGAAAATGACGCGGCGGGATTTTGTATCCGGATCGGCGGCAATGGCGTCGCTGTTGCCGTTTGGAAACGGGGCGTGGGCCGCACCGCTGCCGCGCGAGGCTGAGATTGTCGTGGTCGGCGCGGGCGCTGCCGGCATAGCCGCAGCCCGCCGGGTCGCAGGGCTTGGCCGAACCGTTCTGGTGCTTGAGGCGTCCGACCGTATCGGCGGACGATGTATCACCGACACGTCGTCGTTCGGTGTGCCGTTCGATCGCGGAGCGAGCTGGCTTTACAACACCGATGCCAGCCCGGTTGCGAAACTCGCGCGCGGCGTCGACTTGGACCTCTATCCGGCGACGCGGGGCCAGCGTGTTCGCATCGGCCGCCGCGGTGCGCGTCAACCGCGCCATCGGCGATGCCGTTCGCGGCAAGCCGGATATATCTGCGGCAGCCGCTTTGCCGAAGGATTTGCGCGAGTGGGCAGGCACGGTGAATTCCGCTCTTGGTCCCTTCGCTACAGGCAAGGATCTGGAGAATCTTTCTGCGCTCGATCTCGGTATGATGGCGCAGCGCGATGGCGCGTCGATGTGCCGTCAGGGGCTGGGCACTCTGATGGCGAAACTCGGTGCGTCATTGACGGTGGCACTGTCCACGCCGGTCACGCGCATTTCCTGGAGCGGACGCGACGCACAGCTTGAGACCGCATCGGGCACGGTCACGGCGAAGGCGGTTATCGTCACGGCGTCCACCAATGCGCTTCTGTCGGGAAAAATGAAATTCACGCCGGAACTGCCGAAGCGTCAGCAGGACGCCATGAATAAATTGAGTCTTGGCAGCTACGATCACATCGCGCTGGAATTGCCGGGCAATCCGCTCGGACTTGCCAAGGACGATGTCATGATCGAGCAGAGCAATGACAAGCGCACCGGAATGTTGCTCGCCAATCTCGGCGGCTCGTCATTATGCCAGGTCGATGTTGCTGGCTCGTTCGGCGCGGAACTGTCTGCGCGAGGCGAAGCGGAGATGCGAGCGTTCGCCATCGAATGGCTGACCAAATTATTCGGCGCCGACATCGCCGGGACCGTCAAGCGCTCCCGCGCGACGCGCTGGAACGATGTGCCGTATGTGCTGGGCGCGATGTCGGCAGCGTCAGTCGGCGGCCAGCCGATGCACAGGGTTCTGATGGAGCCGCTGGGGTGCATGTTTTTTGCCGGTGACGCCGTGCATGAGACGCAGGCTGGAACGGTTGGTGGCGCATGGGAATCCGGCGAACGCGCAGCCGACGCAGCGTTACGTCGGCTTGGCGTGCTGAAGTCTTTGCCTTCCGATACGCCTGCCAGGCCGCCGCGCGCACGTACGCCACGTGAGGCAGCTTCGTCCTCGCCGCCAGAGCAGCGCGGTGGATTGAATTGGCCGTCTCGCAACTAACGCCTAAACTGGCAGCGTCAGTTCCATCAGATCCTTCGCGAGAATGATCTTGCCGCTGAAATTTTTCTTCACGCCGTCGGTCCAGTTGTCATCTGTTACCTGCGGATCGTCGCCCGGAACGAGATGATCCAGCACCAGAACCTTGACGCCCGCCATCGCGGCGATGCGTCCGACGTCTTCGGTGGTTGTGTGACTGTCCATCAGATGCTTTTTCAGTGTCGCGGCGTTTACGTTTTTAGCAACGAGGCGGTCGACCGCCGGCTCATACATCACCTCATGCACCAGTACGTCGGCTCCCTTGGCGAATTCGGCGAGCTTCGGATTGAACGCGGTGTCGCTTGAAAACACGACCGAGCCGTCCGGCGTCTCGAACTTGTAGGCGAAATTATCGACGATGGGTGGATGCGGCGTGCGGAACGCCGTCACTTTCACTTCGTCGTTTTCCAGAATGACACCGTCGCCTTCGACCTCCTTCGCGATCAGAAGTTTGCGCAGGTCGGGACGGCCTTCATCCTCGATGCGGGTTTCGATGTCGAACCTGTTCAGCTCCCAATAGGTAAAGCTGTAGCGGATGAGACCCTTCGGCCCATATGAATGGATTGGCGTCTGAAGTCCCGATGTCCACGCATTGTAGACGAGGTTGCCGTATTCCAGATTGTGATCGGAATGCATGTGGGTGATGAAGATATTCTTGATCGACGTCAGTGGCACGCCCGCCGCTGCGAGCTGGCGGCTGACGCCCATGCCGCAATCGATCACATACGGTGAGCCGTTGACGAGAAGCACGCTTGCCGGATTGGAGCGGCCGGTCGTGACGCGCGGGCCACCCTTGGTGCCGAGAAACACGACACGCGTGCGCGGCTTCGGCTTGTCCTGCGCGAAGGCGAACGACACCTTCGTCATCGCGGCTGAGGCCGCTGTGGCTTTGAGAAATTCCCGGCGACCGATCATGTTGTCCTCCGTGTTGTGCCGCGGAGGCTAGAACGATCCCGTGCAAATACAAGAGAACGGCGTGTCAATTATGCGCGAAGGACGCCTCCGGTCTTCTTCGTTACTTCGGCGACGATCTTGGCAGCAACTGCGTCGATCTCCTGATCCGTCAGGGTCTTTTCACGCGGCTGAAGTGTCACCGCAATTGCGATGGACTTCTTGCCGTCATCGATGCCTTTGCCTTCGTAGACGTCGAACACTGTGACGCTCGTAATCAGTTTCTTGTCGATGCCTTGCGCACTGCGCACGATATCGCCCGCCGCAACCTTGCGATCGACAATGAACGCGAAATCGCGCGACACTGGCTGGAACGCGGACAGTTCAAGCAGCGGCTTTGCGCGGGTCGGTTTTGCTTTCGCATCGGGAATGCGGTCGAGAATGATTTCGAAACCGACCAGCGGTCCGTCGGCCTTTAATGCTTCGAGGACTCGCGGATGCAATTCGCCGAAATATCCGAGAATATTTTGCGGGCCGATCTGAATGGTGCCGCTGCGTCCCGGATGCAACCACGATGCGCCGCCTGTCACGATCTGCAATCCCTGCATCGGCGCGCCGGCCGCTGCGAGTACCGCGAGTGCATCGGCCTTGGCGTCGAGCGCATTGACACTAGATGAGCCCGACCAAAAACGGCCAGCACCTTGCGACGAAGCCAGTGCACGCCGCACGCCACTGGCTGCGATGAACTGATCCTCGGGCTTGTCGCCTTTGAAGATTTGCCCCACCTCAAAGAGTGCCACATCCGCAAATCCGCGATCCGCATTTGCCTGCGCAGCTGCGACCAAACCCGGAATTAGCGAGGGCCGCATGTCGGACAGGTCGGCGGCGATTGGATTCGCGAGTGCCAACTCGGCTCTGCCGCCGCCGAACAGTTCGGCCTGCGGTTTGGAGACGAACGACCACGTCACGGCTTCCATCATGCCGCGTGCCGCGAGCGCGCGCTTGGCGCGCCGCGTGCGCTGCTGGATCGGCGTGAGAACAGGCTTGCGCGCAACATCGCCGCGCTCAAATGGCGTCATCGGCACCTGATCGACGTCGACGATGCGGACGATTTCCTCGACGATGTCGGCTTTGCCGTGCACGTCGCCGCGCCAGGATGGAATCGCGACCTTCACGACCGGCGCGTTGCCGACCAGCAAGAATCCCAGATGCGTGAGAATACGTTTGATTTCCGGCAGCGGTACTTCAAGGCCGGTGAGACGCTTCACTTCGTCGACGGGGAATTCGATGATGCGATCTTCGCCGTGCGATTTCCCGGCGACGACCACTTCGGACGGCGATCCGCCGCACAGATCCATCACCAGCTTGGTCGCCATCTCCAGACCCGGCACCATGAAGGCCGGATCGACGCCGCGCTCGAAGCGATAGCGCGCATCCGAATTGATGCCGAGCTTGCGTCCAGTCTGCGCGATGTTGATTTCGTTCCACAGTGCGGATTCGATCAGCACGTCTGTCGTGGCCTCGTCGCAACCGGAGGCTTCGCCACCCATGATACCCGCGAGAGATTCCACGGCTTTGTCATCCGAGATGACGCAAATCGAATCGTCCAGCGTGTAGGTCTTGCCGTCGAGCGCGAGCAGCGTCTCGCCACTTTTTGCACGGCGCACGACCAGATTGCCTTTGACCTTCTTGGCGTCGAACACATGCAGCGGCCGCGCGCGGTCGAAGGTCATGAA
>JAPLPA010000082.1 GCA_026400415.1 Afipia sp.
GGCGGTGAATTTCTCGCCGCAGCAGTTTCATCAACGCGATGTCATGAGTGAAGTGCGCTACGCGCTCGAAGTATCCGGCTTGCCGGCGCACAGACTTGAGATTGAAATCACCGAGTCATCGTTGTTGCGGAATACGCAGTGGACACTCGATGTGTTGTTGCAGTTGCGCGAAGCAGGCGTGAGAATTTCTCTCGACGATTTCGGTACTGGCTATTCCAGCCTGAGTTACCTGCATAACTTCCCATTGCAGAAAGTGAAGATCGACCGCTCGTTCCTTGAAGGAATCGGCAACGACCGGCCTTTGACGTTGCTGCGCGGCGTTGCGCGCCTCAGCGCGGATCTCGGCATGTCGGTTGTCGTCGAAGGCATCGAGACCAACGAACAACTCGAACTTGTCAGTGCCGACGGCACGGTCACTGAAGCGCAGGGATTCCTATTCAGTCGTCCGGTTCCAGCGACCCAAGTGCGCGAACTGTTGAAGGCATCGCATGGCAATCCGAAGCCGACGTTGCAGCCGGTCGCCAAAAAATCGCGTTCCATCGCCTAGTTAGAAGCAGCGCCGGAACTTTCGCGAATTTCCAACAATCGCCGACGCAACGCATGTGACGTTGCGGGTCTACGCTTCGTTTACGCTGCGATGTTAACCCTAATAACCCTATGTCTTTGCCATCGCGTTAAGAAAACCTTAACGTACTGACCACTGACGCGAACTTCAAAAATTAAGCGCAGAGGTCAGAAAAATGGGTTCAGCAACGCAATCAGCGAACCGTTTGTATGAGCGCGGCAGCGAGCTCCTTGACCGCGTCGATTACCGACTCGCCCAGACAGAATTCGAGAAAGAAGAAATCTACCGGTTGCGTTATCGTGCATACATGCACGAAGGCGCGATCGAACCGCGCGCCGATAAAAGGCTCACGGACCGCTTCGATAATCTTCCCAATTCATGGATCTTCGGCGTCTATTTCGACGGCGTCTTGGCAAGCTCGCTGCGCGTCAGCGTTGCAGCATCACTCGCGGACGAACCGCCAGCGGTCGACGCATTCTCCGACCTCCTGCGGCCGGAGCTTGCCAAGGGCAAAGTGATCGTCGATCCTAATCGCTTCGTTGCCGATCCCGATCGCGATCATCGCATCCCCGAATTGCCTTATCTGACGGTCCGCCTCGGCTATGTGGCGTGTGCCTACTTCAACGCCGACATCGGAACCGCCACCGTGCGTCGTGAGCATCGTGCTTTCTATCGCAAGGTGTTTCTGCAAACGCCTTTGTGCGAACCGCGCCCGTATCCGACGCTAACCAAACCGCTGTGTCTGATGGCAGCGGATTATCTCAGCGTCCGCGAAAGAATCTTCGAGCGTTACCCTTATTTCCGTTCAACCTTCTTCGAGCGCCGCAAATTGTTCGAGCGCGATCAGGTGGTTTCTGAATCGCTTGCGCCGATTCTGACTTTGCCGCCGTTCCCATTCGACCGCGCGACCATCGTGCCGAGGTCCTGAGCGCCTCCCGGCAATATGAACAGTCAAAAACAATCGGCTCCGGACAATGTCCGGGGCCGTTTTCACTTGCGTACATTCACCGTCGCGCCATATTTACAGCGCATTAACCATCGCGATTGCTTTTCCCCGATGGCTGGCATTTGACGGGGTTCGGCAACGGCCCATCAAGGTTGACGGAACGTTCGCTTAACTAAGCCGCTGTAGACCGGACTTTGGTCCAAAAACCTGAGCGTGGAGGCTCCGGAATGAAACATCAGATGAGAATCCTCCAGGGATTGAAACTGGCAGCCGTTCTGGCAGTGGCGCTGTCGATGGGCGCGTGCGCCAACAAGAACGGCACTGGTGCAGACGCGATGGCGAGCGCCGCGACGCCGGGCAGCCAGCAGGACTTCGTCGTCAATGTCGGCGACCGTGTGTTTTTCGAGAGCGACCAGACTGAATTGTCGTCGCAGGCGATTGCGACGCTGGACAAGCAGGCGCAGTGGCTGCAGCAGTACAACCGTTACGCATTTACGATCGAGGGCCACGCCGACGAGCGAGGCACTCGTGAATACAACATCGCATTGGGCGCCAAGCGTGCGCAGTCGGTAAAAAGCTTCCTCGCATCGCGTGGCATCGATGCAAGCCGCATGCGGACGATTTCCTACGGCAAAGAGCGCCCGGTTGCGGTCTGTAACGACATCTCGTGCTGGTCGCAGAACCGCCGCGCGGTGACTGTGCTCAACGCCAGCTCGTAACACATAAATCCAGTCGACAATTGCGACGCCTTCGGGCGTCGTTTTTGTTTGGAGTTCTTGGTTTCGCTGTGTCGGCAGTCACATTTTTGGCGTACTGAAACCGACAATGTCGGTCGCATTGAAGAGATGCTCGTTCATATTCACCGGGTCAAAATGTCATTGAGATTTCATATCGTTCTGTGCGGCTCTCTTGCTTTTTTGCCGCTGTACCTCCCCGCAAGTGCATTCGCGCAGTCTGCGGATCTCGATCCCGAGATCCGCATCGATCGGCTTGAAAACCAGCTGCGGACCCTGACCGGGCAGAACGAAGAACTGCAGTTTCGTAACCGGCAGCTCGAAGAACAGTTAAGGGCGCTCCAGAGCGGAACGCCAAATCAAGCTCCTGGACAGCAAGCAGCACCTCGTCCTGTCGGTCCCAATGTTGCGGTTACTCCACCGGCCCAGCAAAACCCTGGATATCCACAGCCGGGACAGCTGCCCAACACCAACGCATCCGCAGCCTCAGCGCCGCCGATCGTCACGGCTCCTGCCGCCGGTGGCCGCCGTGGCGATGCGTTCGATCCCAATCAAAATCCTAACGCGCCGGGCGCGCCGCGCGCACTCGGCGGCGGGCAAATGTCTGCAACCGATGAGCCTGCGGTCGGTGCACCCGGCGGTCGCGGTGCGGGCGAACCGCTCGATCTTTCGAATGTAAACGCTCGCAATCCGAACGCCGCGCCCGCACAAACCGCTCCACAGCAAGGAAACGTACAGGGCAATGCGACGGCGTCCCTCACGACTGCGCCACCAACGCAAACACCGCGCGACGAATTCGACCTCGGCATCGGGTACATCCAGCGCAAAGATTACGCTCTTGCGGAAGAGACGATGCGCAACTTCGGCACCAAGTATCCGAACGACAAGCTGATTCCCGATTCGCAATACTGGATGGGCGAAAGCCTGTTTCAGCGGCAGAAATATCGTGAGGCGGCAGAGACCTTCCTCGGTGTGACGACCAAATACGACAAGTCTTCAAAAGCGCCTGATGCGCTGCTGCGTCTCGGGCAATCGCTGGCTGCGTTGAAGGAAAAAGAAGCCGCATGCGCTGCCTTCGGAGAAATCACCCGCAAATATCCGAAAGCGTCAAACGGCGTGAAGCAGGGCGTGGATCGCGAACAAAAGCGAGTGGGCTGCTAGAATTGGGCTGCTAGACTGTCGTCGCCAAGCGCTATCGCGCTTTTTGGGATCGACCATGTCCAAGGACGATATTGCCAAAGCGATTTCTGCCTCCGAGGCGAAGGGTCTATTTGCCGATTGGAAGACCGTGCCGGCAATCGTACTGGCTGTCTCCGGCGGTCCTGACTCCGTTGCATTGATGTGGCTGGCCGCACGCTGGCGCGCGGCGTTGAAGAACGGTCCTCGGCTTGTAGCGATCACTGTCGACCATGGGCTGCGTGATGAATCAGCCAGAGAGGCGCGCGATGTCAAACGTCTCGCCAGCTCCCTCCAGGTCGATCACCGCACGCTGCGCTGGACCGGCGTTAAACCGAAAACTGGATTGCCCGCCGCGGCGCGAGATGCGCGATATCGGTTTTTGACAAAGGCTGCGCGTACTGTAGGTGCGACACATATTTTTACCGCGCACACGCGCGACGATCAGGCCGAAACATTCATCATGCGACTGGCGCGCGGCAGCGGTATCGGCGGACTGGCCGCGATGGCACGGCAATCAGCACGAGAAGGTGTGACGCTTGTGCGGCCTCTGCTCGACATTTCAAAAAAAGATCTGATTGCGACGTTGAAGAAGGCGGGCGTCGGTTTTGCGGATGATCCTAGCAACCGCGATGTGCGCTTCACGCGGCCACGGTTGCGCGATCTTATGCCGGCGCTGGCTGCCGAAGGTGCTGACGCTCGCAATCTGGCGCGTCTGGCGTCTCGTCTGGCGCGCGCGCATGCCGCGCTGAACATTATGACGAATGGCGCGGAGCGCTATCTTGCAAGTTTTGACGGGTTCGACGGGCGTGCCGGGTTCGATCTCGCGGCGTTTTCGGCCCTTTCGGATGAAATTCGCGTCCGTTTGCTGTTACGTGCGATCGACCGCGCCGGGCATGAGGGCCCAGCCGAACTTGGAAAGGTCGAAGCCCTACTGCAAGCCATGGACGGGGCGATCGCTGCGACGCATTCCTCGTCGGAAAGGGTCCGCTTCAAGCAGACATTAGCGGGCGCGCTGGTCAGTATTGACCGCGATCGCGTCCAAATCGCGCCCGCGCCGCCTCGCCGGAGCCGTTCCCGGTTCAAATAGGCCGCAGTGCGCGTCTTAACCACTGTTTGAATGGGCTCGGATGACGCCCTTATTTCACCTGGAACGACCCCAATATGCGTTAAATAGTCCTAAGCGGTTCCCTTGGCATCGGGGGAAGCGGCACCTAGATTGGAAGCATCAATCCAATCGGAAAACTTGTTTCCCGACCAAGTATATAAGGCTGCGGTCCGCGCGGCCATCAAGGAAGCCCAATGAACGCCAATCTGCGCAATTTCGCCCTCTGGGTCATTATCGTTCTGCTGCTATTGGCACTATTCACACTCTTCCAGAATCCGGGGCAACGCGTTGCCTCGCAGGATATCGCGTTCTCGCAGCTTCTGACCGAGGTCGATGCCAATCGCGTTCGCGACGTTGTGATTCAGGGTCCGGAAATCAACGGCACCTTCACTAACGGTTCGACGTTCCATACTTACGCGCCGAGCGATCCGACGCTTGTGAAGCGTCTCTATGACAGCAAGGTTTCCATCACCGCGAAGCCACCGGGCGATAACGTGCCATGGTTCGTGTCGCTGCTCGTCTCGTGGCTGCCGTTCATCGCGTTGATCGGCGTCTGGGTATTTCTCTCGCGCCAGATGCAAGGCGGCGCCGGCAAGGCGATGGGCTTCGGCAAGTCGCGCGCCAAGATGCTGACGGAAGCGCATGGCCGTGTGACGTTCGAGGACGTCGCTGGCGTCGATGAGGCCAAGCAGGATTTGCAGGAGATCGTCGAATTCTTGCGCGATCCCGGAAAGTATCAGCGCCTAGGGGGGCGCATTCCGCGCGGCGTTTTGCTGGTCGGCCCTCCCGGCACGGGCAAGACGCTGATCGCGCGTGCGGTCGCGGGCGAAGCCAACGTGCCGTTCTTTACGATCTCGGGTTCTGACTTCGTCGAAATGTTCGTCGGCGTCGGTGCGTCGCGCGTGCGCGATATGTTCGAGCAGGCCAAGAAGAATGCGCCTTGCATTATCTTCATCGACGAAATCGATGCGGTCGGTCGTCATCGTGGCGCAGGCCTCGGCGGCGGCAACGATGAGCGCGAGCAGACCCTCAACCAGTTGCTGGTCGAGATGGACGGTTTTGAAGCCAATGAGGGCGTGATCCTCATTGCGGCGACCAACCGCCCCGACGTTCTCGACCCCGCGCTGCTGCGCCCCGGCCGCTTCGACCGCCAGATCGTGGTGCCGAACCCGGACGTGCAGGGCCGCGAGAAGATCCTCAAGGTGCACATGCGCAATGTGCCGCTGGCACCTGACGCTCACCGCTGCGCGCCGTAACAAGCGCATGGTGACGCAGTCCGAGTTCGAAGAGGCCAAGGACAAGGTGATGATGGGTGCCGAGCGCAAGTCGCTCGTCATGACCGAAGAAGAAAAGATGCTGACGGCCTATCACGAGGGCGGTCACGCCATCGTCGGCCTGAACGTCATCGCGACCGATCCAATCCACAAGGCGACGATCAT
>JAPLPA010000066.1 GCA_026400415.1 Afipia sp.
GAATATATGCGGCGGGCACATTCGGTTGGCAGACGCTGCAAATCGGAACGTTCGGAATTCTGCTGGCGTTTTCCGGCACCATCGGCGCATGGCTCGGAGGCAAGCTCGACGACATGTTCGGGCCGAAGCGTGTGATTGCAGGCAGCATGTTCCTTCTGCTTGCGGCCATTGCGGCAATTCTGTCGATCGACAAGGATACGCTTTTCTTCGTGATGAAAGTTGCGCCGCCGGTGCCGGGCGGCGGATTGTTCGCGGCCCCTGCCGAGAAGGCCTATCTGGCGCTGGGCTTCCTGATCGGAATGGCGGCCGGACCGTTGCAGGCGGCATCGCGCACGCTGCTCATTCGTCTCGCACCGAAGGATCGCATCACGCAATATTTTGGTCTGTTTGCGCTGTCGGGAAAAGTCACGTCGTTTATGGCGCCGCTGGTCGTGAGCATCGTGACGGCGGTGACTGCCAGTCAGAAAGCGGGGATGGCGGCGCTGGTGGTGTTTTTCAGCGCAGGACTGATCTTGTTGGCTCAGGTCAAAGATCCCTGGCGCAAGGCTTAAAGTCTGAAAAGCCCTAGTGCCTAAAGTGCCGCGTGCCGGTGAAAACCATTGCGATGCCGTGGTCGTCGGCGGCTTTGATCACTTCATCGTCGCGCATCGAGCCGCCGGGTTGAATGACGGCTGTCGCTCCGGCTTCGATAGCAACGAGCAATCCATCCGCGAAGGGAAAGAACGCTCGGACGCCACAACCGATCCCTTGGTCATCGGTGCGGCTAATTTCAATTCCTTTGCGGCGTCTTCGGCTTTCCGTGCGGCGATGCGGGCAGAATCCACCCGGCTCATTTGTCCGGCGCCGATGCCGACAGTCGCGAGATCCTTCGCGTAAACAATGGTGTTGGATTTGACGTGCTTGGCGACACGGAACGCGAATTTCAGATCGTGCATCTCGGCGTCTGTCGGCGCGCGTTTCGTCGCGACCTTCAGCGTCATGTCGTCCACAACCGCATTGTCCCGCGACTGAACGAGAAGTCCGCCTGCAACCGTCTTGGCGGTTAGTCCGACAGCGCGAGCATCCGGCAATCCGCCTGCCAGCAAGAGGCGCAAATTTTTACGCTTCCCTATAATGGCGATGGCTTCGTCGGTTGCGTCGGGCGCGATGATGACCTCGGTGAAAATGCCCGCGACGGCATTCGCCGCATCCGCATCGAGAGTGCGGTTGAACGCAATGATGCCGCCGTAAGCTGACGTCGAATCGCACGCGAGCGCTTTTCGATAAGCGCTGGCAAGATCGCTGCCTTCCGCGACCCCGCAAGGATTGGCATGCTTGACGATCACACAGGCGGCGGTGCGCTTCGCGTCAAACTCGCCAATGCATTCATAGGCCGCATCGGTATCGTTGATGTTGTTGTATGATAATTCCTTGCCTTGGAGTTGTCGGGCAGTCGCCACACCGGGGCGTTTCTCGGGCGTATTGTAGAATGCAGCATTCTGATGCGGATTTTCGCCGTAGCGCAAAGCTTGAATAAGCTTGCCGCCGACGGTGCGAAAATCCGGTGCGTCGATTTTCAGCCGGGCCGCAAACCAGTTTGAGATCGCGGCGTCATAGGCGGCAGTGCGCGCATAGGCTTTGGCGGCGAGGCGCTTCCGCAGCGTGAGTGTCGTCGCGCCATGATGGGCCGCGAGTTCGTCGAGCACCGCCTGATAGTCCGACGGCTCCACCACGACTGCGACATCGTCATGATTTTTAGCAGCAGCGCGGATCATCGCAGGTCCGCCGATGTCGATATTCTCGATGCAGTCTTCCTCAGAAGCACCTTTATCGACCGTCGCCTCGAAAGGATAAAGATTGACCACCAGCAGATCGATGGCCGCGATGCCGTGATCCTTCATCGATTTCGCGTGATCGGCATTGTCGCGAATTGCCAGCAATCCGCCATGTACATTCGGATGCAGCGTCTTGACGCGGCCATCCATCATTTCAGGAAATCCCGTTAGTTCCGAGACATCCACCACCTTCAATCCGGCTGCCGCGATGGCTTTCGCGGTGCCACCGGTTGAGACGAGTGCGACGCCATGCCTTGCGAGTGCGCCAGCGAACTCGATCAGTCCGGCTTTGTCGGAAACAGAAAGCAATGCGCGCGTCACGCGGCGCGGATGGTCGGTCATATCTTAAGTCCCAATTTCATGCGGTCGCGTAGCATGGTTTGAAGCCGGAAAAAACCGCTACTTCAAACCTCATCTTAAAGCGGCAATTCCGGCTCGCGTCGGGCATCGCGCCGCGCGTTGGTAACGGCGGCAGAAGCCGAAGATCGCACGAAGCTCCAGCGAATACTTTGCGCAGTTTTAAGATGCTGGCGTATGACGAGCTGCGATGTGCGGCGCGGCCCGTCAGTGCCAGCAAGAAATACGCTGTCTTCAAGCTCGACCTTGTCGTCGAGTGCTTCGAATGTCCATACGTCGCGGTTAGGCAGCACCAGCATCGCGCCGCGTCCGTCCCTGAGACGGCTTGCCTTGACCGACGGGTGAAGATGAAATCGCAAAACATAATCGTCGTCACGGCCGCGGGGCGACGACCCCGGCGCGTTGATTAGTTCGTCTTCGCCATCGAGTCGGCTGCCATCGTTCGAGAGCATCAGCACGCGTTGGTGCACGACGCCGAACGGGCGTGCATAACCGTCATGCGTTGCCGTCAGAAGAACGCCGCGGCTGGTCGCTTCGCGGAATGCGCCCACTTTTGAGGGGCCGCTGACGATCGGCGCGCCTTGCAACATCCGCTTCACAGCCGTCAACTCAACGAACTGGCACGATGACGCCTCATGGTAGGTGAGCGCCGAATGCGCAGGCGTGCTGCGTGCGAAGGTGCGCCAGTTGTCGCGACCGGTGGCGGGAATGCCGCAATTAAGAACGATCCGGCATGGCCCAGACGAGAGTTCAAACGACAGACAACCCGCATGGGCATCACGGCTAACGCCGGACGGCGGCGGCGCGCCGCTGTCCATGATGACTGCCGTCGCGCCTGCATCCAGGCGTTGGAAGCCGCTGTGCGGCATGCTCGCCATCGGAATTCCATGCGTATCGTCATAGGCAAGCAATGTCGCCAACAGTCCGGACGGTGCGCTGCTCATTCCGTTGAACAACGCGAAGCTGCCATCGCCGTGACGGAAAAAACGCAGCATTGGCATCATGCGGTCGATTGCGTTCAAGAGAGCAGGAGGCGGTGCGATATTTCTTGCGGCGAATGTCTGCCGCAGCGGCAGCAGATCCGGTAGCAGCTCGATCAGTGCTCCGGGGTTGCGCGAGATGTGGCCGCCGTCCGGGAGGATCTGACGCTGCAACTCCTCAGACAATTTGCGTGTCGCGTTGCGGATATGTTTGGCTTGATTGGCAAGACACAGCGACGCGTAACACAATGCGATCGAGACCTGCAGCCGCGGTACGCCATCGGCGATGTCGACGATCGTGTAACGCAGATAGCGAATCTCACGGGTCAGGACCCGGAGAAAGCGGCGGTAGAATTTTCCGTCGGCGTCGTTCAACACCAACGGTGCCTGTGACAGCAGCGAGATCACGCGGCGCGCCAACACATCGGCGCGCCAGCCGTTACTGCGCTTCCGCACGGGTTTCGACATCCATTCATCGATGAGCGAGCGTGCATTGGCGCGTGTAATCGCCGAATCAGCCGCACGCAGATGGCGTAGCCAGCCGAATCCGAGCAGTGCGGATTCCCAATCATCCGACGGGGGATCGAAATCAAAAATTGATCGCCCATGCGAGGTGACGATCTTGCCCGCGAATACGAAACGTCCGGCGTATAGTTCAGTCGCGCGGGTCGCATCGAGCGTGCGCAAGTCGTTCGGCGCGATCAGCAGGCGGTCGGTGCGGCCGGGCCAGAAGCGCGACAGCGCAACCGTCTGACCACTCGCGCGCGCAAGCACGTTCCGCGCGGCGCGGCCGAGCAGCAGAGACGAGATGCGTGTTCGATGAGCGATTGCCAATTCGCCTTTGCCCCGAGAAGAATTCTCATCTTCATTGTAATCTGGAAACGCCGATAACACACCCCATTGACGGTTTTGCCCGGGGCTGCCACCAGCGCGACGTGCCGCGAATCGGCTTCAAAACCAAGGATTTGCGGGATCAGGTTTTCACAAGCCGTGCGGCATAGAAGCCATCGAGGCCACCCAGGCGCGGGTCGTCATGGGCCATATGCGAGGGGAGTGTGCGGATATCGCCATTCGGCGTGATGATTTCGCTCAAGCCCGCAACTTCATCGGCGTGAACAGGCACGCGCCGCATGCTCGGCTCGCCGGACAGAAGCCCCGCAATTGCCTGCTCGCCTTCTTCGGATTCGAGCGAGCAGGTGCAGTAGACCAAAGTGCCCCCCGGCTTCAGAAGCGTGACGGCTTTTTGCAGCAATCGCTTTTGCAGTGCGGCTAGCGCGCCGATGTCGGATTCCTGTTTGAGCCAAGCAACGTCGGGATGACGGCGAATCGTGCCGGTTGCCGCGCACGGCGCGTCGATCAGAATACCGTCGAACAGTTCATCGGTTTCCCACTCGGTTGCGTCGGCGACAATGGTTTTGGCCTCGAGTGAGAGCCGCGCGAGATTTTCTTTCAACCGCTTGACGCGGTTCGGCGAGCGGTCGAGCGCTGTGACATTTGCACCGGCTTGCACGAGTTGTGCGGTCTTGCCGCCAGGCGCGGCGCAAAGATCGGCAATGGATTTGCCTTTTAGGTCGCCGAACAACCGCGCAGGAATTGCAGCAGCGGCGTCCTGCACCCACCACTGTCCCTCGTCGAATCCGGGCAGCATCGTCACTGGCCCGTGAATCGACGTGCGGACCGAACCGGTTGGTAGAACTTCACCGTGCAATCGCGTTGCCCAGCCTTCCGCATCGGATTTCACCGTGACATCGAGCGCGGGCTCGAAACTCAACGCTGTTGCCATCGCTTGCGTTCGCTCTTCTCCATATGCGGCGATCCAGCGCTGCAGCAGCCAAGGTGGCAGATCGAGCATCTGCGATTTGACCTCGTCGATCAGCGGTTGGCCTTCACGTGCGCAACGGCGCAGCACGGCGTTGACAAGTCCCGCATACTTTGCGGCGCGGCGATCCGCCTGCACCAGCCGCACCGAAAGATCGACGGCGGCGTGGTCGGGAACATCCATCATGAGAATCTGTGCCGCGCCGATCAGGAGGGCGCTTTGCGCGCGGGGCGCATCGGTCGGCACGCCGCGATCCATCAGGCGCGACAGCACATGGCCGAGCGTGCCGAGCCGCCGCAGGATTGTCGCCACCAGCCGGCGCATCAAGGCGCGGTCGCGGTCCGAAAGCGTTTTCAATCCGGGATGAGCGGCCGCACCGTCGAGTTGCTCGTCGAGCATGCGGTGCTTGTGCAGAACACCGTCCAGAATATCGGCCGCAATCCGGCGCGCTGCGAGGCCAGCGACCTCGGTGGGCGGAACGAAACGCGAAGGCTTCATGAGCAAAAAATTTCGGCTGGCAGGATCACGAGAAAAACGGCGGACGGCACTTCAGTGGCACGGGAATATGCCAAATGTAAGAATCGTTTTCGCCAAGTCCCAGATCAAGTCCTTGAATACGGACTATTTCGCCCGATCCGTTGCTGATAGTTTTATTGTAAGTTTTGCCAGCGAGCGTTGCAATGAACGACGAGACCAGCCGCAAGGCGCAAACTCCGAACTTGGCAGATGCGACCGCCAGGAAACCGCTGTCGCCGCAGGCTCAGCGCGCACTCGCGGAAGCCGAAGAACGCCGCGCACACGCAGCCAAACACGAAGCGACACAAGGTCCGAAAGAATTGCAGGGACCGAAGGGGCCGGAACCGACGCGCTTCGGCGATTGGGAGCGCAAGGGGATAGCGTCGGATTTCTAGGCTAGTATCGACGCGTAAAAAGCCGCGCTTCCGCGCGGCTTTCGATGTCAGATAAAGAACAGGCTCAGCGCGAAGTCACAAAGACCGGCGTGCCGACAGAAACGCGTTCGTATAGGTCGCTGATGTCTTGATTGTACATCCGAATGCAGCCGTAAGACACATAACCCCCGATGGAGTTTGGCACGTTAGTTCCGTGAATGGCGTATTCGCCGCCGGATAACGTCATTGCCGCAACGCCCATCGGATTATGAGGAGACCCGCCTTCGATCACGTTCGGAATGTTCGGCTTGTCGCGTTTGACTTCTGCAGGCGGCGACCAGGCGGGGTTGCGATACTTGCCGTCGATGCGAGTCGAACCGGCCCATTGCTTGCCGGGTTTTCCGACGCCGACCGGGTAGCGAACTGCGTATTGGTGTTGACGACAATGGAACCGGCTGAATAACCGCGCGGAGAGTAGACAAGATCGGGCCGGGCCAGTGCAGCCGTCGTAAATATCGACCCGATCGCCAAAACAGCTACCGCAACAGAAAACTTACGCAACATTACGCTCTCCAGACACGCTAACTTTAAACATATCGACTTCGTTAACCACCATTGTGCCGCACAGGCTTCAACAGCGGGTTTCCGCGCGGTTATTCAAAGAAAATCCCGCAAACAAAGTAAATGACTTGGAAACAACACACGCCGCCAAAACGAATTCCGGCGGCGTGGAATGCTGACAATGCCGTGAAGACGCAAGAAACCTACGCGCTCTTCTTGTTCTGGCGGTTGTTGACCAGATCGGTGACGACGGCTGGATCGGCCAATGTCGAAGTGTCGCCGAGCGAGCCGGATTCGTCTTCCGCGATCTTCCGCAGGATTCTGCGCATGATCTTTCCGGAGCGCGTCTTCGGCAGCCCCGGTGCAAACTGAATCAAATCCGGCGATGCAATCGGGCCGATGTCCTTGCGCACCCACGCGACAAGTTCCTTGCGCAGTGCCTCGGTAGGCTCGACGCCCTTCATCAAGGTCACATAAGCATAGATGCCTTGTCCCTTGATGTCGTGCGGATAGCCGACGACCGCGGCTTCCGAAACGTGCTCGTTCGCGACCAGCGAACTTTCCACTTCGGCCGTGCCCATGCGGTGGCCGGAGACATTGATGACGTCATCGACGCGGCCGGTGATCCAGTAATAGCCGTCGGCATCGCGGCGGCAGCCGTCGCCGGTGAAGTACTTATTCTTGTACGTCGAGAAGTATGTCTGCTCGAAGCGGGCGTGGTCGCCATAAACTGTGCGCATCTGTCCGGGCCAGGATTTGGCGATACACAGATTGCCCGAGCATTCGCCCTCGAGAACCTTGCCGTCTGCATCGACGATTTCAGGAACTACGCCGAAAAAAGGTTTGGTCGCCGAGCCGGGCTTTAGACCGATCGCACCGGGCAGCGGCGTGATGAGAATACCGCCAGTCTCGGTCTGCCACCACGTATCAACAATCGGACAACGCTCGTCGCCGACGACGCGGTGATACCATTCCCACGCTTCGGGATTGATCGGCTCGCCGACCGAGCCGAGCAGCCGCAGGCTTTTGCGCGATGTCTTCTTCACCGGTTCGTCGCCAGCCTGCATCAGCGCGCGAATCGCGGTCGGCGCGGTGTAGAAGATGTTGACCTTGTGCTTGTCGATAACGTTCCAGAAGCGTGAGTTGTCCGGGTAATTCGGAACGCCCTCAAACATCAAGGTCGTCGCGCCGTTCGTGAGCGGTCCATAAAGAATATAGCTGTGGCCTGTCACCCAGCCGACGTCCGCCGTGCACCAGTAGATGTCGCCGTCGTGGTAATCGAACACATATTGATGTGTCATTGATGCGAAGGTGAGATAGCCGCCAGTTGTGTGCAGCACGCCCTTGGGTTGGCCGGTCGATCCCGACGTGTAGAGAATGAACAGAGGGTCTTCGGCGTTCATCGGCTCGCAAGGACATTCGGCGTTCACCATCGCGGCGGCTTCGTGGTGCCAGACGTCACGTACCGGATCCATATCGATTTTGCCGCCGGTTCGCTTGACGACGATGACGTGGTCGACGCCGCCGCCGTTCTTAGAGATTGCGGCATCGACATTGGCTTTGAGCGGAACCTTCTTGCCGCCGCGTAGTCCTTCATCGGCGGTGATGATGACGCTGGATTTACAATCCTTGACGCGCTGCGCGATGCTGTCCGGCGAGAAGCCACCGAAGATCACGGAATGAATCGCGCCAATGCGCGCGCAGGCGAGCATTGCGTAAGCCGCTTCCGGAATCATCGGCAGGTAGATGGTGACACGGTCGCCCTTGGCGACGTTTCGAAGGCGCAGGATGTTCGCCATCTTGCAGACTTCGTCGTGCAATTCCTGGTAGGAAATTTTCCTGGACTCGGAAGGATCGTCGCCTTCCCAGATGATTGCGGTCTGATCGGCACGTTTGCCGAGATGCCGGTCGATGCAATTATAGGCTGCGTTAAGGACGCCATCCTCGAACCATTTGATCGA
>JAPLPA010000586.1 GCA_026400415.1 Afipia sp.
TCTTGGGCCGTTACGAATGATGCGAATCCTAACAACACGATGACAAACACCAACAATCCCTGATTCGTCTTGTTGCGAATGATGTTTTGCACGTGCTGCAATAACGGCATTTTATGTGCAACTCCCGGACTGGCACTCGTGAGTAACGCATTAGTCAATGGGATCGATCGTGCTCTATCCCCACTATTCGATGGAACAATTTTATACCCCACAGTTACTTTGTGGGCTGGCGCGTTGTCCTGCTTTCTTTTCGCTGTCAACTTTTTCAAGCCTTTTTCCCTAGCCGCTCGCATTGCAGCCACTTCGGGGTGCGACTTGAGATCGTCAGCGTATCGCAGCAGTGCTAGATAGAAACCTTGTCGAAAACAATTTTGCCTCTTCTCTTGAGGGCTTCTTGTTTTATCGGCGACAACGTAGTGGCCAACCATCAAGGTCTGGCGGTAGCGGATAGGCGTTTTCATTTGTGCTCCCCTGAGACGCGTTGTATTGCATCGCTTTTTCCAAAGTGATCCTATCACTACACAACTCTTTTGGCCCAGCTCAAAAGCCTGTTGATCCGTGCAGAGCCGCACGCCATTTTCATCGCAGGCATTGACCTGCCCCCATAAATGATCCGGCACACCCTTGCCGACGAACAGGTCACTAGAGTCGCTCGAAAACGTCCTCGTTCGTCAGCCTCTTGGCAACGACGGTCTTGACTCGTTCCACATCGACCTCAACCTCTCGAAGCATTCGAGGATGATCTGCTCGAACAGTTCTTTCCTTTCGCGTGGCATTGAATGCCCTGCTCTGGATTTGACACCACCAGATTCTCTCTCTGGAAGTGGTGCCATTTAAGAGGGGAATGTCAGGCCCCACTAGCGGTGGCTCCATGAACGGGATATAGTTCACGTTCTAAGTTTGGGCTTAGTCGCACCGCGGGCGTTGGGGAATGAAAAGATTTTTTAATCCTCTGAATATGAGCCTGCTTCTTGTCTATGCGTTTTGCGACGTTAGCTTGCTTGCTGCTACACCTGAATCTGAGCCCGCCTCCAAGGCAGCACAATCTGCAGCCCAATGCGACGAAGACACTGGTATGCTCTCAGTGGTGAGCGAGGGTATTGGTCCAGATGTCGAAGCAGCCAAACTTGATGCCTACCGCAATGCAGTCCGTCAGGCTGTCGGCACGTACGTTGATGCAACGACAATCGTCGCCAATGATAAGTTGATCACCGACGAGATCATCGTTCTCAGCGGAGCTTTCATCTCAAAAGCGGAGGTGCTGACCGGAAGCATAACGAAAGACGGGCCGTTCACGCGGTTGCGGATCAAGGCAGAAGTCGAAACCGGCAAGATCTTGACAGCTCTCCATAAGCGAAATGTGAAGACAACGAGTGAGACAGTCGTAATCGACACGGATTCGATTATCGCGGAGTTGTCCACCAAAGAGGACCGACTACGCAGTGCCGAGAAACTCTTGGAGAAACTTTTCGACGGCTATCCGCAGAAGTGTTTCCGAGCAAGCATCGTCGGCGCGCCGAAGCCGACGAAACAAGAAGGAGACAATGTCGAACTACTGTGTCGCGTGAGAATCGAGACCGACGTCAAAGCCTGGTCGGAGTTTTCACGGGCTCTTCGGGAGGTGTTGAGAGCAATTTCCATTTCGCAAACAACACATTCGTTCACCGTGACCAAAATAATTGTCGACATTCATTACAATTTAGAATTTAGCCGCTTATTTAACCTATTTGATAGGGAGGTACTAGCTGTGCACACTTCTGTGCTGGGACAAGAAGCTAGTTTCTTGGATATGAAGGAATTACCATACCCAACTCGATTCACTTCGAATGCGCCACCGAAACAACACCAATGGGTTGCGGTTCTTGTGAGCGACCCAACAGACGGAGAAGAGCTCGCGTGGGAGTATTTTGCCATCCCGGAAACACTGGTCGATAGGTTTCCAAAGCCCTAGTATTTCGGAGAAAAAGTCAAAATCATGGATGGTCGTGACGCTTTAAAGTTCGCTCTCGTGCAGGATGATAGTGGCAAACAAATCGACATTTACAATGGCTATTGTAAATGTCGGACTCTGCCTCGGACTCTGCCTGAGGGTTCTAAAAAACCAACTCGTCACCTCAACAGTACGGGAATCGCTCCATGCTTTTTTCTTTCTCTTGACCAACGATGGAATCCATGGATTTCCACCGGAGTGGAGTTTACGATTAAGTGCAACATGTCTCGGGCTGTGTTGGAGCGACGTCCGACGATTCGTTTTGTTCTTAAATAGTTGGAATTTGCCGAGTTCAAGGACTAATGCTGGCATTGCAAGAAAGGATTTAACATCGTGACTCTCGAGACCATTATCACTGCATACGCAATTACTTTTGGGTGGGCGATCGTGGGCTCCGTATCTATGGGCATAGGGATCGTGATCGCCCTGAAACTGTTTAATCTTTCAACACCGAGGATCGACGAGTGGGATTTGATTTCAAAAGGCAACATCGCAATGGCGATCGTCCTGTCGTCGATCGTGATTGCCGTTGGCTTGGTAATTGCTTCAGCGGTACAGCCATGAATCGTGCAAAAGTCAGTTTTTTTAGAAGTAAAAGCAATGGTGCGATGGCGTCCGACCACTTAGACGAGTGGTGTTTACGGCCGTCTTTTCGACGCCGCTCTCGCCTATTTCGAGCCGCGATCATTATGATTATCACCACGCACGCAAGTATTGTCTTACAAACGCGAACCGGCGGGATAGCCGAGGCTTCTGATTCGTTTGCGAGAACAAAGGCGCGCACGGCTGCTCGCGTTCCTGCAATGCCGGAAGCGTCGCAGGATGGCAAGCCGAAAGAGCAGGTTGCACCGGCTCCTCGGGGCATTGGCATTGAGAACGTATTGGCCGAAGGTTGGGGCGACAACGAAGAGCAAGCGCTTCGCGATGCATTTCGAAACGCAATTCGTCAGGTTCTCGGCGCGATTGTCAACGCCAAGACCGTGGTTGAGAATGATCGTCTCGTGCTCGATCGAATTGTCACCTTTAGCGACGGGTTCATCGAGCACTACGACATTCTTGAGACCTCTTCAAAAGACGGCCGCGTGTGTCGTCGGATTATGGCCTCTGTGCGAAAACGAGATTTGACGATGCACCTTCGGGCGGAACGCGATTCCGCCTCCTACGACGGGCGAGGTCTCTGGCCGGAGGCGATCACGAAGATTGAGCACAGGCGATCTGCATCAGAGCTTTTAAAAGCTTCATTGGAAGACTACCCGTGGATCTGCCTTGACGTGGCCATGAAAGGTTTGCCAAAGGTTCTCCGCACGCTTGACACGGCTGCTTATCTGGAGCCTACGATCTTGCTGCGGCTCGATATCAATAAGTTTAATGACCACAAGCAAACGCTATGCGTAGCGTTGGACGCGCTTTGCGTAGCGTCTGGGACGATTACCTCACGGCTTGAGAAACTGGATGGCGCTCCACGCGCCGCTGTGGCCTCGCAATTCGAGAAACACTTTTTCGGCAAGGAATCCAGCCGCCCGCTTGCCAAACAGAAAATTGAATTCGGGCAGATATTCGAAATGCCGTGCAAACAATCAGAGTTGCCGAAGAGTGTCGCGGAGCTCGACGATAAAGGTGGAAAGCTCTTCATAGTTGGCGACGGTCGAAAGTGGACGTGGTATCTGGTGCAGGAGAAAATCGACCTTCTTCCCAAATTGAAGACCGCCTGTATTAAGTTCCGCGACAAGCAGGACCGAGTGATCGCCGAACGGGCAGTCGGGCTGGGTCCAATCATCCCAGGATTGTCAGTACACGGCACACAAATCGATGGAAAGGAACTCTCGACTGTTTTTTTTTCACCGTTCTTTCTCCATCACGAAGGATCGGGGTATGGCGTCACGATGCTTGTTGGCTCTCCAGGGCTAACGTTGCACGGTGAAATCGGTATTTCCGTTACAGACTTGGAAAAAATTCATCATGTTAACGTTGAGCTCGAATAACTCTGCCTGCGTTGCTCCCCGAACGGTGCTACTTCTTACAGCCACTTTGTTTCTTGTGCTCACCCGTTCCGCCGGGAGTAATGATCTGCGATCGTGGTCCGACTCGTCTGAAACGGTCACTTTTCGCGCTCAATACATTTCCTCGGAACGCGGTTGGGTCAACATCAAGCGCGAAGACGGTGGTTTGGGGAGGGTGCCATTGAAATGGCTTTCTGCGTCAGACCAAGATTATGTTCAGCAAGCAACAGTAAATGCAGATGTTAGCCGGCAGACGCCGTCGCCGACGGCGGTAGAGAATAGCCCTCGCAAGAAAACCGTTTCCCTCGAGGCGTTGGCTAGTGTCGATCTGCCTGCACCAGGCGATGTCGACAAAACGGTTGAAGGCTTCATCGCATATGACATTGGAAACCTGGGTGGCTTGGAAGGCTCCCGAGCCCGGGACGACTTTGGCCGGCTTGGCGTGGAGTCGGTCGGGCCTCTGATTCGTGGTCTTAATGAGGCTGCGAAGCTTGGCAACAGTTGCCCGATCATAGTGCTTCGCAGTAAGTTGGCCTATTGTTTATCTCAGGCCAACGACCCGCGGCTCGACGTGATGGCTGTTTGCAACCTTGGCTGCGGCGTTCCTCAAAATGCTCCGCACTACCGTATGCTTTGCGAGTTGCGCACCCAGTGCATAGGGCGACTTCCCGTCAACCATCCTGTCAAGCTTCAGCAGGATCGTGTTGACAGGCTGCTTACCGGCAACGATGAAGCGGCTGTCGATCGGTCGCTGCGCAGCGACGACGCCATCGAGAGACATGCTGCGGTCACTGCGGCGTGCTCGATGGGACCTAGATTTGGTAAGGAATTGATCTCGATGCTCAATGACCCGGCACCCGAGGTACGCCAGAAAGCTCGCGCCGGCCTGGTGGCAATGGCGGCGAATGCTGATTTCGGGCCAGACGAACCTGCGAATGAGCGGGTGCGGTCCACTGCAATCCGTAAATGGGAGGAGTGGTACGAACAAAAAGTTCGTTTCGCGCTTCCGCCCGCCGCATGGCGGTATTCGCGCACCCAGCTCAAGGGCCTGCTCAAAACAAAGCAGGAGCAAACAAGCCTCGCTGCCATACTTGTCATTCGGTATCGCCGGCACTTCATGGTGAATGAGCTTTTGGCCCTCTTTGACGATCCATCACAAGCGGTGCGCCGTGAAGCGCACAACGCATTAGTAGATCTTGCAGAAGGTGCCGATTGCGGGCCGTCCGACTTTTCGAACACGGCCGACGTCAAAACTGCGATTGCCGGCTGGAAGGTGTGGGATGAGCGTCGCAAGCGAAGGTTTCGCAACGGAATCAAGACCAACGACCAGATCAAGGCGGAGATGGACTCTCCCGATAACGAGGTTCGGCTTGCGGCCGTTTCCACCGCTACAGTTCGTAGCCTGTTGGTAGCTAATAAATTTGTGATTCGGATTTCCGACTCGGTGCCGGAAATTCAGCAGGCTGCAAGGCACGGCTTAGTGCAACTCGCCAGCGGCGTCGATTTTGGCCCATCGGAGGGCGCTGGGGCAACCGCCGTTGCAGAGTCTAGCGGCCGATGGCGACAATGGCTCTCCACCTACGTGACCCCAAGCCCACCCCGATAAAAAAACGCCTGCCATTATCGCAGTAGCCCATACCAATGGCAGCCGCACCATTTCGCGAACCGACGCATCGCTTGTTTTACCTCATGGTGACTTTTGCAGGCATCCTGCTCACCTGCCTGGCGGCATGGCTCGGAATTGCTCGAGAAACACCTAAATTCTCCAAACGCGTTTTGACTCCCCTCAGCGTGCTCACTGACGAAAATTTCGTAGCGGGCACCGTCGTAGGACCACAGGGCGCGCTCGCCAATGCCACCGTACGCTGGCAGACGCACGATGCTGCTGTGCTGACCGATCGCAACGGCCGTTTTCGCCTGCCTCGCGTCACAGCTGCGAATCTCATTGCGGCATCGGCCCCGGGACACTACGTGTCGACATGCCTCGCAAGCGGCACCAACCCAACGCTTTTTCTTGAGCCGCTTCCGACGCATGACGACATAGCTTATTCGTGGATCGATCCATCACCACACTCCTTTAGTCGGCATCGTTGCAGCCTCTGTCACGAGCGCATCTATTCCGAATGGCTCTTGAGCGCACATGCTCGCTCCGGCTCCAATCCCCGAGTGCTGTCGCTGATCGAGGGCACCGCGGATGACGGCGTTTCGCAGCCCGGGCCGAGTCTACGACGCGATCACCCCCACGGCGTTGCTGTTTGCAATTCCTGCCACGCCCCTACCTTGGAGACGAACGATCCGCACTGGAACGAACTAGCGGCACGCGCCCCTTCGCCGCTCAATGGAGTTCATTGCGATTTTTGCCACAAGACGCAGTCCGTCGATATATCAAATATCGGGCTCACGCACGGGCGATACGCGATGCGACTCCTGCGCCCTGACGGCGAGCGGCAATTGGTCTTCGGCCCGCACGACGATGCCAGTCGCGGCGACAGTGCCGCGACGCCGCTGTATCACAGCAGCAATTATTGCGCTTCATGTCATGAAGGAACGGTATTCGGCGTCCAGGCCTACACCACTTTCAGCGAGTGGCAAGCGAGTCCCGCGGCCAGCCGGGGACAGCAGTGCCAGACGTGTCATATGCCGGCAGCCGACGATGTGACGAATATGGCGCCGGGTCATGGCGGTGTGACGCGGGCATCTGGATCGCTTTCAGATCATTCGCTCCGCGGCCCCGCCTCGCGCCGCTACGCTGATTCGCTTGCAGTATCCCTCGCGACCAGTCGTCGCGACGGTTTTCTCCACGTGAGCGTATTGTTCGATGCTTCGCTGGTAGGTCA
>JAPLPA010000594.1 GCA_026400415.1 Afipia sp.
TGATCCACGGATGGATGATCGCCTCGCCATCCTTGAGCCCGAGCCGCGTCAGCATACTGTCGAGCCGGTCCGAACCGAAAATGCGCATCAGATCGTCTTCGAGCGACAGATAGAATTTGGTGCGACCGGGATCGCCCTGACGGCCCGCGCGGCCGCGCAACTGGTTGTCGATGCGGCGAGACTCGTGGCGCTCCGAGCCGATGATGTAGAGGCCGCCGGGTTTCTGTACAGTCTTGCCACCCGGCTTGGAGGGATCGAGGTCGACCTTATCCTCAGCCGTCAAAACGGCGTCGCGGAATTTCTCGATGTCGGCCTTGATGCCGTCGACGATTTTCTGCTTCTCGGCTTCGTCTTCGATGCCTGCAGTGGCCGCAGCCGCGCGCATTTCCAGCGAGCCGCCGAGTTTGATGTCGGTACCGCGGCCCGCCATATTGGTCGCAATCGTGATCGCCCCCGGCACGCCGGCTTCCGCGATGATATAGGCTTCCTGCTCGTGGAAGCGGGCGTTGAGAACCGCAAACAGCTTCGACGGTTTGCCCGTGCGCGCTGCGTCGTAAAGTTTCTCCATCGACTTCGGATTTGCGAAATCGATCTGCTTGTAGCCGTGCTCCTTCATGAACTCGGCAATCGTCTCGGATTTCTCGATCGAGGCCGTGCCGACCAGCACCGGCTGCATGCGCGCGTTTGCGCGTTCGATTTCCATCAGAATGGCTGCGTATTTTTCCTTCGCCGTGCGATAGACCTCGTCGTCCTCGTCGAGTCGCGCGACCGGCACGTTGGTCGGCACTTCGATGACTTCGAGTTTGTAGATGTCGAACAATTCGTCCGCTTCGGTTGCAGCCGTGCCGGTCATGCCAGCCAGCTTTTCATACATGCGGAAATAGTTCTGGAAGGTAATCGAGGCGAGCGTCTGGTTTTCCGGCTGGACCGGCTGATGCTCCTTGGCTTCCAGCGCCTGATGCAGGCCTTCTGAATAACGCCGTCCGGGCATCATGCGGCCGGAAAATTCGTCGATGATGACGACTTCGCCGTCGCGGACGATGTAGTCCTTGTCGCGCGTGAACAGCGAATGGGCGCGCAGCGCCTGATTGATGTGATGCACGACGGAGACGTTTTCGACGTCGTAGAGCGTTTCGCCCTTGAGCTGTCCGGCATCGCGCAGCAGGGTCTCGATCTTCTCCATGCCGGCTTCGGTCAGCGCCACCGTGCGCTGCTTCTCGTCGACTTCGTAGTCCTCGAGCTTCGTAAGCTTCGGCAGATAAGTGTCGATGGTGTTGTAGAATTCCGAACGATCGTCGAGCGGGCCGGAAATAATCAGCGGCGTGCGCGCTTCGTCGATCAAAATCGAATCGACCTCGTCGACGATGGCGAAGAAGTGACCGCGCTGGACCAAGTCTTCCAGACGGTACTTCATGTTGTCGCGCAGATAATCGAACCCGTATTCGTTATTGGTGCCGTAGGTGATGTCGCAACGGTAAGCCGCCTGACGCTGGGCGTCGTCTAGTCCGTGCACGATCACGCCAACGGTCATGCCGAGGAAGCCGTAAATTTGCCCCATCCACTCCGCGTCGCGCTTGGCGAGGTAATCGTTCACAGTGACGACGTGGACGCCCTTGCCGGCGAGCGCATTGAGGTACACTGCGAGCGTGGCGACCAGCGTTTTTCCTTCGCCGGTTTTCATCTCGGCGATGTCACCTTCATGCAGCACCATGCCGCCGATCAGCTGCACGTCGAAATGACGCTGGCCGAGCGTGCGCTTGGCGGCTTCGCGAACGGTCGCAAAAGCAGGGATCAGCAATTCGTCGAGCGTGTCGCCGTTTTGAACCTGCTCGCGGAACTCAGCCGTGCGCGCCTTCAACTCGTCATCAGTGAGGGCTGCAATTTCCGGCTCGAGCGCGTTGATGGCGTCGACGCGGGATTGATAGCCCTTGACGCGGCGGTCGTTGGCCGAGCCGAAAAACTTGCGGGCGAGCGCGCCGATCATAACAAATTCCTGTCTTGCGTTCGGCGTTGCCGCCGCATGTCAATTTCCGGCCACAGGGAGAGAAAAGTCCGAAAGCGGCGGCTTGGGTTTTGCCCGCCGGAACGCCAATGCGCCCCGGATCATGAGCCAACCATGCGTGAGAGATATGGCTGGCCCAAAGCCTTGTCAACGCGCCAAGATGTCAGGAAATTCATGATTTTGGCGGGTTTTTCGCGTTGCTTAACGAACATGGTTGGGCGAGTGTCCGCCCATCTCAAATCAGCTCCTACATTGACCCATAAGGACTTTCCATGACCGCTTTCCAGACCCGCCTCGCGGCATCCGTTGCGGCAACGTGTCTCGTGGCCGCCTTGAGCGTCGGCCAGCCGGTTTTCGCACAGAACAAGACACCGGATGCCAATGCCGTGATCGCAAAGGTGAACGGTCAGGAGATCAAGCAGAGCGATCTGACAATTGCGGAAGAGGAACTTGGACCCTCACTTGCGCAGATGGATCCGGCATCGCGCCGCGAAAACATCATCGCGTTCCTGATCGACATGAAGATCGTCGCCAAGGCCGCCGAGGACAAGAAGGTCGCCGACAGCGCCGACTTCAAACAGAAGCTCTCATTCGCGCGCAACCGCCTTTTGATGGACAACCTGCTCGCAACCGAGGGCAAGTCCGCGCTGACCGACGACGCGATGAAGAAAGTCTATCAGGAAGCCATCGAGAAGGTTGCGGGCGAAAAAGAAGTTCACGCCCGTCATATTCTTCTGCCGACCGAAGACGAAGCCAAGGCCGTGAA
>JAPLPA010000187.1 GCA_026400415.1 Afipia sp.
CACCGGACTGAGCCCAAGACACGATTTTCGCCAACGGCTTCTTGCCTTCTTTTTCGGCTTGCTTGGCGGTCATCAGCACGAGTGCCGCGGCGCCGTCGTTGATTCCGGACGCATTGCCCGCCGTCACAGAACCGTCTTTTTCAAAGGCAGGCTTCAACTTCGCCATCGCATCGATCGACGCGCCATGACGCGGTCCTTCGTCCGTATCCACTACAACATCGCCCTTGCGGGTTTTGACGGTGAACGGAACGATCTCATCCTTGAACTTGCCAGCCTTCTGCGCGGCTTCGGCTTTATTCTGTGAGCCAACGGCAAATTCATCTTGCTGCTGTCGCGTGATCTGGAATTGACGTGCGACGTTTTCAGCCGTGCTCCCCATGTGATAGCCGTTGAAAGCGTCCCACAAGCCGTCCTTGACCATCGTGTCGACGAGTTCGGCTGATCCCATCTTCACGCCGCCGCGAAGATGCTGAGCGTGGGGCGACATGCTCATCGACTCCTGACCCCCAACAACGACAACTTCGGAGTCGCCATTCTTCAAAGCCTGATAGCCCAGCGCGACCGCACGCAGTCCGGATCCGCAGAGCATATTCACGCCCCAGGCCGGACTTTCGACTGGAATACCCGCCTTCATTGCGGCCTGACGGGCCGGATTCTGCCCCTGCCCGGCGGTCAATATCTGACCCATGATCACTTCGGACACGCTACCCGGCTTAACTCCGGCTCGTTCCAGCGCCGCCTTGATGGCAACAGCACCGAGGTCATGAGCGGGGGTATTGGCGAATGCGCCGTTAAAAGTGCCTATCGCAGTGCGAGCGGCGCTGACGATGACGACATCGTCGGACATGGACATCTCCGTTTTTGAAGCACGAGGCTTAAGGTCTGGAGCGGGACGGCCGCCGGATGGCGGGTCGGGCTCGGTATGTACCCTCTTAGCCTAGCCTTTTCGTGTCAACGGGCCAGAGGCATTCTGCGCATTCGATGAGCGTTTGGCTGTTTTGCGCTGCCCGCACATTAACCGTGCTGCACAAAACGGTAGCCCTACCCGTCTGAAAGTGCTTATTTTATTGCGATGCATTGTTTGCGCCGCCCTCGGGAATGACCGGCGGTTCCATCCCTCGGTATGTATGTGTGACAAAAAGTACGCCAACCGGCGTCTCTACAATACCGGCACCAGCACTTATGTGACGCTTGAGGATCTCGCGTCGATGGTGAAGGACGGAGAGGATTTCCTCGTCTACGACGCCAAGACCGGCGACGACATCACGCGCTCGGTACTGGCACAGATCATCTTCGAACAGGAAAACAAGGCCGGGCAAAATCTTCTGCCCACGACATTCCTGCGTCAGCTCATCCGCTTCTATGGCGACAGCATGCAGATGGTGGTGCCCAAATATCTCGAGCAATCAATCGACACGTTGACGCGCGAGCAGGAAAAATTCCGCAAGCAGATGACCAACACGTTCAGCAACACGCCTTTTGCGCCGCTGGAAGAGCATGTTCGCCGCAACATGGAAATGTTCGAGAAGACCTTCTCGATGTTCAAGCCGTTTGCCGCCCCTATCCGATCACACACTGCAGATGCTCCGCCGACCAGCAGCGAGCCGCCGGAGGGGGACGATATCGACGATCTCAAGCGTCAAAAAGGCCGGATGAAAATCCGGCCTTTTACGTTTCGATATGCATAACTTGCGGCGTGTCTACCCAATCGCGGATTGCAAATCTGCCGGCTGCGCCGCTCGGCTCTCGTCCCACGGCCTTGAGAGGGAAGCCAGCCCGGTCAGGCGGCCCTGGATATAATCGCAGCCCCAATTTTCGAGCATTGCCGCGGACTCTTCGTCCTGAACCCATTCTGCGACCGTCTTGATGCCGAGACGATGCGCAAGATCGATCAGCGTCTGCACGAACGCGCGGTCATCTGCCGAGCGCGTGATGTTCTGTACGAACGCGCCGTCGATCTTCACGATGTCCACGCCGAGTTTTCGTAAATTGCGAAACGAGGTGTAACCCGCGCCGAAATCATCGATTGCAATCCGGCTGCCGAAATTCTTCAGCCGCGTTACGAACCCGCGCACGTCATCCAAATCCTGAATGGCGACGGTCTCGGTGATTTCCACGATCAATCGTTCGGCGCCCCCGGGATGGGCCCGCATCAGGGACTCAATACTGGCCCACCAGTCGGGGTCCATGGTCGTATCGGGTGAAATATTGAGGCTGAGCTGTGCATGAGGAGTCGCCGCTAATTCGGCAACGACCAGCTCCAAGACGCGATGATCGACCAACCGGATTAGACCGAGTTTCTCCGCCACTGGAACAATGTCCGGCGACAATGAATACTGGCCATCCTCCTGCCGCATGCGGACAAGGCATTCGTGAAATGCGATCTGACGCGACGATGTTGTCACCACCGGCTCGTAGGCCATCACGATGCGACGCTCATTGAGTGCCGTAACAATCTCATCGGTGACGCGGATATTGACGCGACGCTGGGCGTCGCGCTCCACATTTGGCCGCCACACCATCATCGAACCGCGCCTACGGCTCTTGGCGAGATCGAGCGCTTCCTGCGTCCGGCTCATCGCCTCCTCGGCAGTGCGGGCATGACGCGGCGCGTTGATGGCACCGATCGTCGCGGTGACCGCGACCGGCCCCGATCGGGTCAACACGACTTCATCGCGGATACCGGCGAGAAACCGCTCTGCAGCGATGTTCATGTCGTCGACTGTGCAGTTTTTCAGAATCAGGCCGAATTTATTGCCGGAGAAACGCCCCAGAATATCACCACCACGCAGACGGGCGCGAACGCGTTTCGCGATTTCAAGGATAACCTCGTCGGCCACGTCAAACCCAAAGGCCTCATTGAGGCGCGCAAGATGATCGATTCCGATCAGCATGAAGGCGAATGATGAGCGATAGCGCGCAGTCTCTTCCATCGCTTCGGCCAAAGCCGCCACAAGACGCGGCCGATTGAATTCGCCCGTCAGCGCATCATTCTGCGAGAGCTTCAAGAGCTGCTCATCGCGCACGCGCCGCTCATTATTGACACGAATGATCCCCTGCACGCGCGACGGCTTGCCGTCCGCGCCAGCGAACCAGGAGCCAGCTTCCTCGACCCAGATGAGTTCAGCCGAAGTCCGCGCGCGCACACCATATTCAATCTGGTAGGCGACGCCACCGCCGGCATCCTTCGCCGATCCGTTCAGGATCGCGTCAGCGCGAACCCCGCGCGATGGTTCGATCAGCTTTGCAAATTCATTTGCGCGCGACATCGAATCCAGCGGGATGCCGCCGAACACCGAGGAAGCGTTGTCGCTCCATTGAATGGTGTCGCTGGCGATGTCCCAGTCGAAGCTTGCATGCCCCAAAACAGTGAGAAGGCGGGAGGCATCCAAACCTGATGCGACAGGTGGGGTGGCGGGCGCGGCGGGAGAGTTGGCGGATGTCAAAGTCGCCTCGTTGTGGGACGCCGGCAGGTGATTCGCAGGCCAAGGATAAAGCGTCGGAAGGCGATCAGCCTAGGCTAAGTTCCTGAATAATGTGACAAACCGGCTCGGGCTCAATTGCGGAATGCCGGTAAATCAATGCAAACCATGTCCGGCATGGCCCTTGCGATGTCGAGTTGAGAGGACGCTTTACGTCCCAAAACGAGACAGGGCTGGCACGGAATGAAAACAATCGAGATCGGCACTTGCACGGCGCTCGTCCCTGTCGAGCAGCCCGCCATGTCGCAAAAATTTGCTTTCAGCCGGTCACGCCCCGATGCGCCCTTTGTCACGCAGTTGATTGCAACAGCCGCCGGCGCGTCACAGACGCGCCTCTTGCGGCGGGCAACTCCAGCGGATGCACTCAAGGGTTATGGATGCGCGACGGATCGGAGTGGCGATCCATTCAAACCGAATGGTGTCCGCATTTCGCTGGTTGCCTAAACCATCAGCGCTTCCGCTCGTCCGGCTTGTTGGATTTGGCCGTCTGATCCCGGTCGGAAATCAGATCCGACATGCTCCAGTCTGAGACCTTCCGCTCTGCTGCGGGTGCAGCTTCAACCACGGGTGCAACGACAGGCGGCGCGGCAAGTTCTGGCGGCGGTGTCGGCGCGACGGAAATTATCTCGGGCGGTTTTGTTTCGGGCGGGATAATGTCGGGGCGCTTTGGTTTCGGCGTCCGATCCAGCTTCAGAGGCGCAATCTCAGGCTCCTGCCGCGCTGGCGCAGGCTCTGTCGGCATCGCGACGACACGCCGATTGCGAAGCCCAATGGCAGCACCGGCAATGAACTCAACGCCAGTCAGTACTGTGAGAAGAAAAAAATCCGACGTTCCGAGCGCTTTCAGAAAGAGAAACTCGGCAGCGGCTCCGCCGAACACGATCAGCGACAACAGATGGTCGGTGAGATAGCGCGCGCCGGGACGTGAAGCTTTGATGATTTCAAACAACAACAGAATGATCGCGAGCGCGATCAAGGCGTCGCCGAATGTCGGCGTCCACACAACGCCAGACATCAGCGTCAGGCTCGCGATCTGCGAGGTGAACGCCACTCCGGGCATTAGGAAAACAAAGATGTTGTAAATTGCTAGCGGAATGAGAAGCAGCGGAAAACCGATCATCGACATCGGCGGGCTTTCTCTGGCAATTCGTTAGACGATACTTCCGCAAGGCGGGCCGCTTCTCGCAGCCTCAAAACGATAACGCCGCCCGAAGGCGGCGAGATCATGTCTTAGTCCTTCTTGACCTTCAGAACCTGACGGCCCTTGTACATGCCGGTTTTAAGGTCGAGGTGATGCGGACGGCGCAGTTCACCCGAATCCTTGTCCTCGACATAGGTCGGCTTCTTGAGCGCATCGGCCGAGCGGCGCATGCCGCGGCGTGACGGCGAGGTTTTCCTGCGTGGAACGGCCATTGGATCGTCGTCCTCTTAATCAAAGGCTCACCCGCCGGGCGGGAGGCACTCCAGAATTCGGATTGAGGCCGCGCTTATAGAGGAAGGGGGCAGCGAAAGCTAGACCGGTAAAGCGCAGAAAATCAGCCAAAATAGCTCCAAATCAGCGATTTCGGCCCCAGCAATTCGTCGCCTCAGCCGATTGAGCGCGCACCATGTAGGTACCCGCCATGCGGCGGACACCCGGACCAGGATTACGCGCGCTCCGCGTGACGGGATTTGGCAGGATCGAGGCCAAGAGCGCAGCTTCCTGCGGTGACAGAGACGTCGCCGACCGGTTGAATGCGTAGTTCGCGCCCGCCTCCGCGCCAAATTGCCCATCGGGACCGAGTTCCGCAATATTCAAATATATCTCCAGGACACGTTTCTTGGACAGTACCAGGTCGATCCAGAGCGCGAGTGGAAATTCGAGCGCCTTGCGGATCACGCTACGTCCCGGCCAGAGAAAAAGGTTCTTTGCGACCTGTTGCGTGATGGTAGATCCACCGCGAATAACCTCGCCATCCTGTGCGTCCTCAATGACATCGCGCACTGAGTTCCAATCGATACCGTGATGGGTGCAGAATTTGGCGTCTTCCGCGCCAACGATGGCAGGCGGCAGGGCAGGCGCCATCCTGTCCAGATCAACCCAAGTTCGCAACACCCGCTCACCCGCGAGGAAGCGGCCTATCATCAGCGTCGAGATGGGATGGCCGAACGAGTAGAGCGGCGTCAGGACGTAAGGCAGGAATACCAGAAGCAGAAACGCAAAGATCAAAGCGCGGATCACAAGTCGCATGCCGCCTACATTCCCTTGCCGCTAACCGGTGCTGGCCTGACTAACAGAAACGGCCCTTCCCGCTCCAGCTAAATCCCGTTTCCAGAGAGCGTTTGCGGAATTGACGAAGGCGAAGCCATGACCGATTGTCCCGCCAAATTTGACCATGGTTTTCTGGAGCATTCGATGACAGTCGGCATTTCACCGCACGATTTCTCTCAACGGCTGGATGCCACAGCGGCAGATACCGAGGCATTGTTGGGGCGGCTGCTGTCTGACGCAACGTTGCCCGGAGAAATTGCACGGCCGCATCGCCTGATTGAGGCCATGCGCTATTCCAGCCTGAATGGCGGAAAGCGCTTGCGCCCGTTTCTTGCAGTAGAGAGCGCTGCCGTCTTCGGTGTGCCGCGTGAGGGCGCGCTGATGGCGGGCGCTGCACTCGAATGCATACATTGTTATTCGCTGATCCACGACGATCTGCCGTCGATGGATAACAGCGACCTGCGCCGCGGACGACCGACGGCCCACAAGAAATACGATGATGCGACGGCAATCCTTGCGGGCGACGCACTGCTCACCCTCGCATTCGATATCATCACCCGCGACGATGTTCATAAAGATGCCGGTGTGCGTCTTGCGTTGACGCGCGCGCTGGCTCGCGCATCCGGCATCGGCGGGATGGCGGGGGGACAGATCATGGACCTCGCAGGTGAAGGACGTTTCGGTGACAAGGAAACGCCCGATGTCGCGAAACTTCAGCAAATGAAAACCGGAGCGCTGTTGAAATATGGCTGCATCGCGGGAGCGCTGCTTGGGCAGGCACCAAAGGCGCAATACGATGCGCTCGATGCCTATGGACACGCCTTCGGTGAGGCCTTCCAGATCGCCGACGATCTGCTCGATGTCGAGGGCGATGCTGCTGCACTCGGCAAGCCCGCCGGGCAGGATGCCGCGCTCGGCAAAACAACATTCGTCACACAGCTTGGAATCGATGGTGCAAAGAAGCGCCTGCAGGATCTTCTGAAACAGGCCGATGCGGCGCTTGC
>JAPLPA010000308.1 GCA_026400415.1 Afipia sp.
CCAGCCCGCGCAGGCGTTTGCGGTCGTAATCGAGCAGCGCCGCAGGTCCCATCGAGCGGGCGATCAGAATAGCATTGTCGGGCAATTGCTCGCGTGATGGCGCATGATCCTGACCGACGAGTTGTCGCATAAGGCGGTGGCCCAGATCTTCAAGATCGTGCAGGCGGTCGCGCAGATAAGGATCGGTCGAGCGCAGCATGCGAGCACGGGTGTCCGACTGCACGCGCTCGACCGCCGCTTCCGCAGTCAGACCGGTCGCAACTGCTTCATGTAGCTTGTGCTGCCAGCCCTGATCGTTGGCGAACATGCGATAGGCTTCCAGCACGTCGCGATGTTCGCCGCCATCCGCGACATCGCCGCGCTCCAGCATCCGGTCGAGATCGGCGCGCAGCTTGAGGACGGCCGTATCGAGCCGCTTCAATTCCTTCGGCAAATCTTCTGCAATGTAATTGGTGATGACAACGCGGGGTTCGTGCAGGACGACATGCCCGAGCGCGATGCCGTCGGACAATACAGCGCCGTTCTTGTGCAGCGAATGACGTGCTGCAGGCTCTGCGCCGGGTTTGGCAATCGAGGATAGCTCGCCGGACGCGATCATTTCCGCGAGCACCATCGCGGTGGTCTGCAGCGCTTCGGCCTCTTCCTCAACGTAGGTACGATGCGCGCGGTTCTGCACGACAAGAACGCCGAGCGTATTACCGGATCGAAGGATCGGCACGCCGAGGAAAGAGTGATATATTTCTTCGCCGGTTTCCGGGCGATACGAGAACGCCGGATGCGACTGTGCATTCGAAAGGTTCAGCGGGTTCGCCTCAGAGGCGACAAGGCCGACAAGACCTTCATGCGCGCTCAAAACCGTTTGGTGGACGGCGTCGCGGTTCAGACCTTCGGTGGCGTAAAGTTCGAGCGTATTATCGACGCGCAGCACATAGGTCGAACAGACCTCCGCCACCATGTTGGCGGCGATGAGTACCACGATCTTGTCGAGGCGCTCCTGCGCGCTGACCTGTTCGGCCATCGTTTCGCGGAGCCGTCTCAGCAAGACGCGGGGGCCGCCCAGCGCGCTCCGCATCCGATGCCATCCTTAACTACCTCTGTGGTGAGGCTATATCGAATTGACGCTCATTTTGCCAAGCAAAAGACCTGCCAAACCCCATCCCCACACCCATTGAAAAATATGGGTTTTCCAGCGCCGTTCGGAAGGGCGAAAAGGTGACGGACTTGGAATCGAAGGGCGGAAATGCGGCGACGCGCACGCCGCAGCGACTCGCTCAGGCCTGATCCAGGCCGTACAGCGTATGCAGCGTCCGCACTGCCAATTCCGTGTAGGCGGCGTCGATCAGCAGCGAGAATTTGATCTCGGAAGTCGTGATCGCGCGGATGTTGACGTTACGTTCGGCGAGTGCCGCAAACGCCTGCGCGGCGACACCGGCGTGGCTGCGCATGCCGATGCCGATGACGGAGACTTTCGCAACGTCGGTCGCGGTGTCGAGGCGGGTGTAGCCGATCTTCGCCTTCGACTTGACGATGATATCCTTGGCGCGCTCGTAGTCGGATGCCGGAACGGTGAATGTCAGATCGGTGGTACCGTCCTGCGAGACGTTCTGCACGATCATGTCGACGTTGATGTTGCCCTCAGACAGAGGCCCGAAAATCGCAGCCGCCACGCCCGGCTTGTCTTCGATCTGGCGAACGGAAATCTGCGCCTCGTCTTTTGAAAAAGCGATACCCGTGACGACCTGGCTTTCCATGATTTCTTCCTCGCTGCAGATTAGCGTTCCGGGCGGCTGGTTGGCATGCGGGTTGATGTCCTCCGGCTTGTCGAAACTCGACCGCACGAAGATACGAACATTGTGCACCATGCCAAGTTCGACAGATCGAACCTGAAGAACCTTGGCGCCTTGCGATGCCATTTCCAGCATTTCCTCGAACGCGACTTTTGCAAGGCGCTTCGCCTTCGGCACCACGCGCGGATCGGTGGTGTAGACGCCGTCGACATCCGTATAGATGTCGCAACGATCCGCGTGAATGGCGGCCGCAATCGCAACCGCCGAGGTGTCGGAGCCGCCGCGACCGAGCGTGGCGATGCGTCCCGTCGCTTCGTGAATGCCTTGGAAGCCGGCGATGACGGCGACCTCCTTTCGCTCCTTGAAACGCTTGATAATCTCCGAGCCGTCGATGCCGGTGATGCGTGCAGATGCATGCGCATCGCTGGTCTGGATTGGAATCTGCCAGCCCTGCCACGAGCGGGCCTGAATGCCGAGTGCCTGCAAGGCAATCGCCAGCAGTCCCGACGTCACCTGTTCGCCGGATGCCACGATGGCGTCGTATTCGCGCGCGTCGTGAAGCGGCGAGGCCTCGGCCGCCCAGCCCACCAACTCGTTGGTCTTGCCCGACATCGCCGATACCACCACGGCCACGTCATGGCCGGCATCGACTTCGCGCTTCACATGAAGTGCGACGTTCTTGATGCGCTCGATGTTGGCGACGGACGTGCCGCCGAATTTCATGACTAGGCGGCCCATGATGAGTGGCGCTGTCCCGATTATGTGTGCGTTGTCAAAGATCAGTTCCGCGCAAAACGGCAGCGCAGCCCCGAAAAGGCGGCTATACATACCCACGCAGCCGCAGACAGGCAACACGCTGCGGTCTGGTTTGAGGATCAAAATGGCACGTTATATCGACGATATTCTGCAGCCCGGCGAGAAGGTGCTGTATTCCACCACCCTTCACGGCATCATTTATCTGCCGGGTTTGCTGTGCTGGCTGATCGCGGCTGCGGGCGTGGTTGGAGCTGGCCTCATGCCGCCGCTGCTGATTGTGAGCGCCGTGTTCGCCTTGATCGGTCTGGTGCTGGTGTTGCGCGCGTGGTTTCAGCGCTGGACGACAGAAACCGATGTCACCAACATGCGCGTCGTGCATAAAGACGGCTTCATCAAGCGCCGCACGTTCGAGATGAGTTTGGATAAAGTCGAAAGCGTCGACGTCGATCAAAGTATTCCGGGGCGGATTTTCGGCTGGGGCGACGTGACGATACGCGGCGTCGGCGAAGGCAAGGAAATCATCAGGTTCATCGGCTCGCCGATTGAATTCCGCAATCACATCACGACACAGTAACAATGAACGCAACGACAACCACAGTCGATCCCGCCGAGATCGCGAAATTCTCCAAACTCTCCGAGACGTGGTGGGACCCCAACGGCAAGATGAAGCCGCTGCACGCCATCAATCCGCTGCGGCTGGCCTACATTCGCGACGCGGCGTGCCGCAAGTTCGACCGCGATCCGAAAAAGCCGGGTTGCCTTTCGGGATTGCGTATCTTGGACATCGGCTGCGGCGCAGGCTTGTTGTGCGAACCGCTGACGCGGCTCGGCGCGCAGGTTGTCGGCGTCGATCCATCTGCAACGAATATCGAAGTGGCGAAATTGCATGCAGCGACATCGTCGCTCACGATTGACTATCGCTGCACCACCATCGAAGAGATGCCGGACGACAAATTCGACATCGTGCTGGCGATGGAGGTGATCGAGCATGTTGTTAGCGTCGGCGCATTTCTGGATCGTTGCGCAGCGCTGATGAAGCCGGACGGCCTGATGCTGGTCTCGACGCTGAATCGCACGTGGAAAAGTTTTGCACTGGCGATTGTGGGCGCCGAGTATGTGCTGCGCTGGCTGCCGCGCGGCACGCATGAATGGGACAAGTTCGTCACGCCATCTGAGGTGACGCATCATCTGTCGCGCAACAAGTTGATGGTGACGGAGCAATCCGGCGTGATCTACAATCCGCTGGCGGATAAATGGAGTTTGTCGTCCGACATGGATGTGAACTACATGGTGATCGCTGAAGCCAGTATTTAAAGGCTGCTATCCAGCAACGCTGGCATGAGGCCGCGCCGGTTGACGGCGAAGTGCGAACCGTGGCCTTTGCGTTCATCGTCTCGCGATATCGATTGCTTTTCATGACTCCATTCACATGGCTCTGGATTCCTTTCACCGTGCTGGGCGCGGGTGGACAAGTCGTGCGCAACGCCATGCAGCGCGGGCTGACAGCCAAACTCGGTACGCTCGGCGCGACTCATATCCGCTTCCTGTTCGGCTTTCCGTTCTCGCTGATGTTTCTTGCAGGCATTCTGGCCGCGACCGGCGACAAATTGTCGTGGCCCGAAAGCGGCTTCGCGCCGTGGCTCGTCACCGGCGGCATGGCGCAGATTCTCGCCACCGCCCTGATGCTGGCGGCAATGAACGAGCGCTCCTTCGTGGTGACGACGGCGTATTTAAAGACTGAAGCCATTCAGGCAGCGATCTTTGGATTTATTTTTCTCGCCGATCGTCTGACTGTTCTGAAAGTGATTGCGATCGTCATTGCGACCATCGGCGTCGTCATCACGGCATTACGTCCCGGTGCAGCGAAAGGCTTTTCCAATTTGCGCCCGACGCTGCTGGGATTGCTGGCGGCCTCTTTCTTTGCGCTGTCGGCGGTGGGTTATCGCGGCGCGATTCTCAATGTCACGGGCACTAGCTTTGTGACAGCCGCCAGCCTCACATTGGTGTCGACGCTGCTGATGCAGAGCATCGTGCTGTCCGCATGGCTGATCGTGCGCAAGCCGGGAACCATGACGGCGATTTTCCGCGAGTGGAAGCCGTCGATGTTCGCGGGCTTCATGGGCGCGTTCGCGTCGTTTTTCTGGTTTCTGGCGTTCGCCCTGACGGCAGCGGCGAATGTGCGAACGCTGGCGCTTGTCGAAGTCCTGTTCGCACAGGGCGTCGCCTATTATTCGATGAAGCAGCCGATCTCTTGGCGTGAGTTGTCGGGCATCGCGCTGATTCTGATCGGTGTCGCAATGCTGGTGGCGGGTTAGCGTTTTATCGCAAGTATCACTGCGCCTGTAGCTATAAGCCCGATACCGAGCCATCCATTCGCCGACGGACGTTCACCCAGAAACACGAAGGCGAACAGCGCGACCAGCACGACGCTCAACTTGTCGATCGGTGCGACAAGCGTCGCAGGACCAAGTTTCAACGCTCGAAAATAACACAGCCACGAAGCGCCGGTCGCTAGTCCGGATAGAGTGAGAAAAACCCACGTTCGTGATGTTATCGGTTCGGCCGAATTGAACTTTCCGGTCGCCACAAGAATGAGGGCGAGGCTCATCAGCACGACCACGGTGCGGATGAAAGTGGCGAGATCGGAATCGATATTCTCAACACCGACCTTGGCGAAGATCGCGGTGAGTGCCGCGAACGCCGCCGACAGCAGCGCCCACATCAGCCATGAGGTCTGAAAGGGCGAAACCCCGCCGGTGTCCATGCGCGGCTAGTTTCTGTCGCCGGGCAAAATCGGCAGCGGTGCGACCTCGACGCCTTCTTCGACCAGCGATCTGGCTTCTTCGGATGTCGCCTCGCCGTAAATCGAGCGGGGTTTGCTTTCGCCGTAGTGCATCTTGCGGGCTTCTTCGGGAAATTTCTTGCCGACATTGTCGGCATTCTTGACGACGTGATCGCGCAACTCGCGCAGCTTCGTCACAAGTTCGCGTTCCTGCGGCGACATCACAAGCTGATTTGGCGTCGTCTCGGCGGTTGGCGCTGCGGCCGGCACATCAATGGTTTTCGGCTTCCCCTTGCGGGAAATCTGCGGTGCCATGATGGCCTTCTCGACTTTCGCAGAGTCGCATGCGGGACACGTCACCAGTCCGCGTTTACGCTGGCTGTCGTAGACGGACGAACTCTGAAACCAGCTCTCGAATTCGTGGCCGCGCTCGCAGCGCAGCGCGTAGCGGATCATGCCGATCCTCGAACGAGATGCAGATGTTCGGGGCCGGCATTCGGGTCGGCCAGACCGAAACGGCGGCCGTGCTGTAATGATGGAATGCTCTTGCGGACTTCCACGACGCGCGCGGGATCGATCTTCGCCAGCACCACTCCGGGCTCAATGCCGCCCTCGGCCAGAATTTCGCCCCATGGATCTATAATCAGAGAATGCCCGAAGGTCTCGCGCTTGTTCTCGTGTTTGCCGCCCTGAGCCGCCGCGAAAATGAAACAGCCGTTCTCGATGGCGCGGGCTTTCAGCAGTGTATGCCAATGCGCTTCGCCGGTTTTCTTCGTGAACGCGGCGGGCACCGTGATGAATGACGCGCCGGATTCGGCGAGCGCGCGGTACAGCGCTGGGAAGCGAACGTCGTAGCAGATCGTGAGACCAATGCGGCCCCACGGCAGATCGGACATCACGGCGGTTTCGCCGGCCTGATAGTTGGCGGATTCCCGATAGGTCTCGCCATCCGGAAGATCGATGTCGAACATGTGGATCTTGTCGTAGGTCGCCAGAACATTTCCATCCGGCGCAATCAGGAACGAGCGATTGACCGCGCGCTCAGGTGTCGCGCGCAATGCCAGCGAGCCGATGTGCAGATGGATTTTCAATTCCTTCGCCAGAGCGCGGTAGGCCTTGAGGGATTTGTCTTCTTCCTCGGTCGCCAGAAGTTCGAACAGCGCCTTGCGATTCTCCTGCATAATGTTGCTGACTTCAGGTGTCAGCACATAGTCCGCGCCCTGCTTCGCAGCCTCGCGGATGAGTTCGGTGCCTTGCTTCAGGCTGGTCTCGGGCAACAATCCGCTGCGCATTGTCACAAGCGCTGCGGTGAATGGCGTGCCGGGTTTTGCAGGTGTGCTCATGATGAAACCTTTTGACCTGCGAGGAGACCGTCGAGCCTGCCTTCGCGGTCGAGCGCATAGAGTTCGTCGCAGCCGCCGACGTGAACCTTGTCGATGAAGATTTGCGGGAACGTCGTGCCGCCGTTCGAGCGCGCCAGCATCTGGTCGCGGAATTTCGGATCGGTCGCGACGTCGTATTCGGTGAAGGCCGCGTTCTTGCGCGTCAACAATGATTTGGCGGCGCCACAATAGCCGCAGCCGGGGCGGGTGAAAATCTCGATGGTTGCGGACATGACGCGCCTCGGTGGAAGGAGTACGCAAATTATATGGGTGTCTTGAAACTGTCCACAACCCGCGCGAACACCAGCACGTCCACGGACGCAGCCTTGGCACGCAACAATGCACGGGCGCAGGCATCCACCGTCGCGCCCGAGGTCAGAACGTCGTCCACGAGGACGATTCTGCGGCCCTGAACGAGCGATTTCTTCTCCGGCGGCACCTTGAACGCGCCCTGGACATTTCGCGCGCGCTCGGACCTCGACAATCCGATCTGCTGTTCTGTCGCGCGGATACGCCGAAGGGCGTCGGGTACGACCGGAACATGTGTGTCGCGGCTGATGATTTTCGCCAGCGTGCCGGACTGATTGTAACGGCGGCTCCAGCTTCGCTTCCAGTGCAGCGGCACTGGAATGAGCGCGTCGGCGTTGTCGAGAAGTTCCTGACCGGCACGCGCCATCCAGCGGCCCATCGTGGGCGCGAGATCCGTGCGGTCCTGATATTTAAGCGCGTGAACCATAGTGCGCGCCACATCGTCATAACGCACGGCAGCCCGCGCTCGCGTGTAGGCCGGCGGATCCGCGATGGCTTCCATCGACAAGAGGCCGGGGCCGGGTTCGTACACAAATGGAATGCCGAGGCGTTCGCAGTAAGGCCGCGCGATGAAGGAAAGCTTGCCCCAGCATGATGCGCAGACGCCTTCACCCGCCACCGGTTCGCGGCACGACACGCATAATGTCGGGAGCGCGATGTTGAGTGCGAGGCGGGGAATCGAGGTGGAGGCAGCGAGGAAGGCATTCACCGCATGACGCAATGGCTTGCGAAACCAGTTGCGGGGTGCTTGCGACGGTGCTTCGTCCGGTCCGGACATTGACGCCTCCGCCGCTACGCTAATCCGGCGCGTGTTTGCGCTCAAGCGAACATGCGCGGCGGATTGCCAGATTGCGGTTCAAAAGAGTACGAAAGCGCATGGCCTCTGCCACCGAAAAACCACCGCGTCTGTTCGATCTTGCGCTGCTGAGCCGTCGGCAAATGCGCGCAATCGATCTTGGAGCCGAGATGTTTCTCGCGGATCGCGTGGCGGAAGATATTGCGGAGCGGCTCGATGTGGTGACGCGCAAGTTTGTCGGCGTCGCGGATATCGGAAGCCCTGGTGCCGCGCTGAGAAAACCGTCACGCGAAAAATTCGACGGGATTCGAACCTATCATGATCTGCCAAAGTCCGACGACGAACCATTGCGGCTCGATCCCGCTTCACTCGAACTCGCGGTGTCGTCACTCGCGCTGCAGTTTGTGAATGACTTGCCCGGCATGCTCGCGCAAATCCGCCGCGCGCTGAAACCCGACGGTTTATTTCTGGCCGCCATGATGGGCGGAGATACGCTGACAGAATTGCGGCAATCCTTCGCGGCTGCCGAGGCTGAGATCGAGGGCGGGGTGTCGCCACGGGTGTTTCCATTTATCGATCTGCGCGACGCAGGCGCGCTTCTTCAACGTGCGAACTTCGCGCTTCCGGTGACAGATGTGGATCGCATCATCGTGCGCTACGACAATGCGTTCGCGCTGATGCACGATCTGCGGCGCATGGGCGCGACCAACACTATGATCGAGCGCAGCCGCAAATTCCTGCGCCGCGCGACGCTGCTCAGAATGGTTGAAATCTATCAGGATAGATTCGCCGATGCGGACGGGCGCATTCGCGCGACTTTCGATGTTGTGTGGTTATCTGGCTGGGCACCGCACGACAGCCAGCAAAAGCCACTCAAGCCGGGCTCGGCGAAAGCCAGTCTGGCGGATGCGGTGAAGGGCGTCCGGAAAACCTAACCGCATGATCCCGAAAAGTGGGCACCGGTTTTCGGATCAGATCATGCGAGATTAAAGCAGCAAATCCGCCAGATGCGCGATCAGCGGAATGTCCGCAGGCGGCATCGGATAATCGCGCAATTTATTTGCCCGCACCCATGCGAGCTGCTGGCCTTCGCGCGCCACCACAACGCCTTCCCATTTGCGGCACACGTAAAGCGGCATCAGCAGATGAAACTCGTCGTAAGCGTGGCTGGCAAACGTCAAAGGTGCGAGGCATGGCTCTTCAACCGTGATGCCGAGTTCTTCTTGCAGTTCACGAATGAGTGCGGCTTCGGGCCGCTCATCCGCATCGACCTTGCCACCCGGAAATTCCCATAGCCCCGCAAGCGTCTTGCCTTCGGGTCGCTGTGCGATCAGCACGCGGTTGTCCGTGTCGATCAGGGCGCATGCGACGACAAGGACGGTTTTCATCAGGAGCGATAGTCGCCGTTGATGGCGACGTATTCCTTCGTGAGATCGCAGGTCAGAACGCGATCGCTGTCCTTGCCGAGACCCATGCTGACTTTGATCTGAATTTTGGGTTGCTTCATCAGCGTGGAGACTTCCGCCTCATTATACGACGGATCACGCGCGCCTTTAGATGCCACGCGAATGCCGTTGAACGAAATCGCGAGCTTGTCGCGGTTCGCCGGTTCTCCCGCCTTGCCGACCGCCATGACGACGCGGCCCCAGTTGGCGTCCTCGCCCGCAATCGCCGTCTTCACCAGCGGCGAATTCGCAATCGACATCGCGATACGACGCGCGGATTTTTTTGAGACCGCACCCTCGACGATGATTTCGACCAGCTTGCGCGCGCCTTCGCCGTCACGTGCGACTTGTTCGGCCAAGTCTGCCAGCACGCCCTGAAACGCTTTGGCAAACGCCTTGAGTTGCGGATCGCTCGCACGCTTGATGGTCGGCGCGCCTTTCGCAGCCGCAGCGCCGGTCGCGAATGCGAGCAGCGTATCGGATGTCGATGTATCGCCGTCGATGGTCACGGCATTGAATGTGTCTTCAACGCCCGTCTTTAACAGCGACTGCAACACCGCGGACGACAGCGGCGCGTCGGTGAACACGAAGGCCAGCATCGTTGCCATGTCGGGCGCGATCATGCCCGCACCTTTGGCCATACCGTTGATGCGGACTTTGGTTTTGCCGAGTTTGACGGTCGCGGTCGCGACTTTTGCAAACGTGTCGGTCGTCATGATGGCGCGCGCGGCGTTGTGCCAGCCGTCCGGCACGGCATTTTTCGCCAGTGTGTCGAGCACGCCGTCAAATTTCGTGGCGTCGAGCGGCTCGCCGATCACGCCGGTCGAGGCGAGAAAAATTTTGCCCGGTTTGGCGTCGATGGCCTTGGCGGCGATGGTGGCTGTCAGGGATGTCGCTTGCCGCCCTGTTTTGCCGGTGAACGCATTGGCATTGCCGGAATTCACCACGAGGGCGCGCGCTTCGCCGCCCTTGAGCTTGTCACGGCACCAGTCCACTGCGGCGCTCGGGCATTTCGACTTGGTGAACACGCCCGCGACCGCGGTGCCTTTGTCCAGCAAGACGAGCAGCACGTCGGTGCGATCCTTGTAGCGGATACCAGCGGCAGCGGTTGCGAGGCGCACGCCCGCAATGCGCGGCATGTCAGGTACGCTGGTGGGCGCTAGCGGCGAGATGGCGGTAGACATGACCAATTCCTGTTTCAGGCGTTGCGCATCAAACGCAACGCGAACGCAAATCGCAAGACGGAAATGCGAATGCCCGGCTTTTGCCGGGCATCGCTATCATCCGTCATGCAACAATTCTATGACGATATTACTTCTTGGCAGGCGCAGCCTTGTCAGCCGCCGCAGGCGCATCCGCCTTCACATCGAGGCGCTCGATCTTGGCGGCCGCGCGTAGCTTGGTCACATAGTCGGCCTGCGCCTTTCGCACGACGAACTGCGACACCTGTGCCTTCACTTCATCGAACGCAGGTGCCTTGCGATCACGCTTTTCCTCGACCTTGATGATGTGCCAGCCAAACTGTGACTTCACCGGGTCCGAAATTTTCCCTGGCTCAAGCGCGAATGCCACGGCGGAGAATTCCGGCACCATCTGATCCTTAGTGAAGAAGCCGAGATCGCCGCCATCGGCAGCGCCGGGGTCTTTCGATTTCTTCTTGGCGAGTTCCGCGAAATCCGCACCCTTGTCGAGTTCGGCCTTCACGGCCTTGGCTTCGTC
>JAPLPA010000303.1:0-6448 GCA_026400415.1 Afipia sp.
TCCCAGATCGGCGGCGAAGGATTGTTGGCGTCGATGCCTTCCAACGTTTTGGAAAGCTTCAGATCGTAAGTGCGCTCCAGCCCGGCGGATTTGCTTATCCGAAACGCGCGATGCGCCCATGCCATCCATCCCGCATCGTCGAGCGTAGGAAAGACGCTGCCGAACAACGCTTTCAATCCGGCTGCCGCCTCATCGAACGTCTTGCGCGGCGGCGGATCGGCGATGTAGCCGATGATTTTCATCAGCCCTTTCATTTCAAGTGCAGGTCCGATGTCGTGGAAGATCAGCCCCGCCATCAGATCGGGTTTCGTCGCCGCCATCACCATCGACACGATGCCGCCGCGCGATGTGCCGAGAAAAATCGCGCGCGGAATTTCGAGCGATGCAAGAAGCGCGATGACGTCGCCACATTCGGTGACGACGTTGTAGTTGGCCGGATCGGCGTCATAGCCGGAGAGCCCGCGACCGCGAAAATCCATCGCGATGACGTGCCGGGGTGATCCCGGCGCGTTGGCGAGAGCGCGCGCGATCTCGTCGAAATCGTCGGCGGTGCGGGTCAGGCCAGGCAGGCAAAGTACTGGTAATGCTGATGTTTTTGCATTTCCAAGGGTCTTGGCGTGAAGCTTTAACCCATCCGCCGCCTGACAGAAAACGTCGTTGAATTGATCGGACATGATGTCTTCCGCCCGCTGTAAAAAATCCGCGCGTCAACCGTTGCGCAGTCTATTCCACGCCGGCACCACGGCGCAAATCGGCCTCGATCATCAGCTTCGAACTGCCGCCGAAACGCGCGCGATAGACCTGCACGTTCTCCATGATGCGCTGGACGTAGTTGCGTGTCTCCGCGAATGGAATCTGCTCGACCCAATCGACAGCGTCGACTTTCGGATCGCGCGGATCGCCGTAGCGCTCCAGCCATTTGCGCACGCTGCCGCGCCCCGCATTGTATCCGGCGAAGGTGAGAATATAGGAGCCGCGATAGTCTTCGATCAGTCCGCCCAACTCCGCAGCGCCCAGCGTCGCGTTGTAGGACGGATCGGTCTTGAGCTTGTTGAGATCGAAGGTGCCGCCATATTTCTTGGTGACGTATTTGCCTGCACCCGCCGTCACCTGCATCAGGCCGTAGGCGTTGGCGGGTGAGACCACGGTGGGATTGAAAGCGCTTTCCTGCCGCGCGATCGCAAACACGATGGCTTTTTCGACCTCAGGCCCGATTTCCTTGTAGGGCGGAATTCCCGATACCGGATAGGCATAGAAATCGAACGGCATGCCGCGATTGACCGCGGCCTTGCCCGCAATCAACATCGCGCGCGCGTCGTCGTTGCGCTGAGCCAGTTCGCAAAGCGCGAGCAACGCATCCATATCGGCGCGTTCGCCCATTTCGGAAAATATCGGAATGGCGATGTCACGCTCGTCGAGTGCGTAGAGCAACTCGACGGCTCGGACGACTTCGAGCCTGTCTCCAAGCCGTGAACGTCCCGGCGTGTCGTTCAGTGCGATCTGCGGCAGCTTGAGTTTGGCGCGCGCAAGCTGGCCGTAATAGCTGGTGGATTGTGCGGCCGCCGATTCATAGGCGCTGCGGGCATCCTGCGTGCGGCCTGCGGCTTCCGCAGCGCGGCCCTGCCAGTAACCGGCGCGGGCGAGAGCGGTCGGGTTCACGCTATCGGTGCCGACGCGCGCGAAATGCTGGGCGGCCAAATTCGGATCGTTCAGAAACCGCAACGCGATCCAGCCTGCGGTGAATTCCTGTTCGGTCTTGTAGATGTCCTTGGCGGGGAGTGCCGCATCGCGGGCGACGGCATACGCGGTGCGGTTGTCACCAATGTCCATTAATTTGCGCGCAAGCAATCGGCGCTCGATCCACCATTCATCGGCGTTGACCAATCGGGCGACGTCGCGGGGCGCGGTCTGGATGATTTGTGCGGCTTCGGGGAATTTCTCCTCGCGGCGCAGCCATTGCGCGCGGCTGAAAATGTACAGCGGCTCTGTCTGCAAATCTTTCGGCACCGCGTCGAGCAGCGCTTTTGCGTTCGATGCCTTCTTGTTGACGGCGATGCGCGCCTTGGCGATTGCGATATGTCCCGCGCCGAGCCGCTTGGCTGCGCGCATGCCGGACTCGGCATTGTCGCCAGCATAAAGCAGCATATCCATGCGCGCTTTAAAGTCACCACCGTTCAGCAGCGAGCCGAATTGTTCGAGGGCGGCTTCTTCCGTATCAGACGACATCGAATCGCCGCGCCATGCATCGCGCACCAGCCGCTCGGCGTTCTTGCGGTCGCCGCGCGCGAGGTAAACGCGCGCCAGCATCAATTTACCCTTGGCTGAGATCGGCTGATCGGTGCCGAAGAACGCCAGCACTGTGGCGTCGTCGCGCTTGTCGTCCCACAGCGCGCCTTCGCCGCGACGTTTCAGCAATGTCTGGCTGGGCCAGCTCGGATTTTCATTGATAAAGACGCGATAGCGCTCGGACGGCGCGCCATTGTCATCGCTGCGCAGAATGAGCCATTCGGCAAGTTTTCGCGCGACCGGATCGGAAATCGAGGCTTCGAGCTGCGTGGCGTCTGCTGGTTTGTTCTTGCGCACCAATTCAATGACTTCTTCCAGCGTGTCGGAATCGGCTTTCGACGTCGAGGATGTTTGCGACATCGCAAGCGGAGCGGATTGTTTTTTTGGTTTTGGAGGTGGTGCCGCGGCCACATTGGCGTTTGGGACCGGCGCGACGAGCGCGCCTGTCGAAGGCGCAGTCACGGGCGCGGACGTTTGCGGGATGACGCTGCGCGGAATCGGACGGGGCTTGGGCAGCGGAACTGCGAATGCGTCCGCAATCAGCAACGCTGCAACGCCCGTACCCAGCATCAGCGCCCGCAATTGGCGCGAGCGGGCGGAGGTCGGTGCGTTTTTCGAGGCAATCATTTGTGTCACGGCAGCCCTGCGCGGCGAATCATGCGGATGCTTCGCCATAAGGTTTAGTTCATTGAAACTGTGGACAAAACAGCAGATGTGCTAGGATGGTCTATTGCCGCAGGACCGCGGCGAAATCGCGGCTTGTGTGCAACTCCACGTCAGGAAATGCCGCAAAGCCACGCTGGCTTCTGTTCAGACCTTTCGCGGGCTCTCTGGAGTCGGTATCAATCGCTTGAATTCATGGCCACATCGCGCCGATTGGAAATCGCTCAGGCAAGACCAGGTTTCAGGGATCATTCACGGCCTTGGTCACGCCATTCAAAAACGGCGGCCTCGACGAGGAGGGATTTCGCGCGCTTGTGAGCTGGCAGATTTCTCAAGGGTCGCATGGGCTGGTTCCCGTCGGCACGACGGGCGAGAGCCCAACGCTGAGCCACGACGAGCACCGCAAGATGACTGAATGGTGCGTGGATGAAGCCAAGGGCCGCGTCCCCGTGATCGCGGGTGCCGGCTCGAACTCGACGCGCGAAGCCGTCGATCTCGCCAAGCATGCCGAGGCCGCGGGCGCAGATGCTTTGCTTGTGGTGACGCCTTATTACAACAAGCCGACGCAGGAAGGTATGTACGAACACTTCAAGGCGGTGAACGATGCAGTCGGAATCCCGATCATCATCTACAACATCCCGCCACGCTCCGTTGTTGACATGTCGGTCGAGACAATGACGCGCCTGTTCGAGTTGAAGAACATTGCGGGCGTTAAGGATGCGACGGCTAATCTGGCGCGCGTCTCGCAGCAGCGTCACGCGATGGGCCCGGATTTCATTCAGATGTCGGGCGAGGACATGACCGCGCTCGCCTATATGGCAGCAGGCGGGCACGGATGCATTTCGGTCGTCGCCAATGTCGCGCCGAAATTATGCGCCGACCTGATGACGGCGGTTCTCAAGGGCGACTATGCGACGGGTCTGAAGATTCAGGAAGCCGGGCGTTGCCGGGGCCAAGCACGGCCTCAAGCTGCTGGGTCGCATCGATGAGAAGGTACGTTTGCCGCTGGTGAACGTGACGCCTCCGACCGGCAAAGCAATCCGCGATGCGATGGTGCATGCGGGGTTGCTGAACTAATCGCAAAAGCCGCAGCCGTCTGGCGACAGGCGGTAGTGCCCCATCAACATGATCAAGAGAGTTTGAAATGCTCGAGGAATTCAAGAAATTCGCCCTCAAGGGAAATGTCGTCGATCTCGCCGTCGGCGTCGTCATCGGTGCGGCGTTCGGCGCCATCGTCAGCTCGATGGTGGCTGACCTCATCATGCCGGTTATCGGCGCGATTACGGGTGGTCTCGATTTCTCGAATTACTTCGTCGGGCTCTCAAAAGCGGTGACGGCGACCAATCTTGCCGATGCGAAAAAGCAGGGTGCGGTGCTGGCCTATGGCAGCTTCCTCACCATCACGCTGAATTTTGCCATCGTGGCGTTTGTGCTGTTCATGGTGATCCGCCTGATGAACCGCATGAAGGCGAAGGAAGAAGCAGCGCCTTCAGCGCCGCCGAAACCTACCAAGGATCAGGAACTGCTGATGGAAATCCGCGACGCGCTCAAGAAGGGCGGCGCGCCGAAGGCTGCGGCCAGCAAGAAATAGAAATCGGCGTTTTCGCCGGTCATATTCTCAATCTGCCGATGCGTGCGATTTTGCGCGCTGAACGAAACGCCATGATTGAAAAGAAAGAACATGGCTGAAAAGAAAGAACGCCCGATCAAGGTCGTGGCCGAGAATCGCAAGGCGCGGTTCAACTACGCCATCGAGGATTCCGTCGAGGCCGGCATCGTGCTGACCGGCACGGAAGTCAAATCCGTGCGCAGCGGCAAGACGACGATTGCGGAATCCTATGCGGATGCCAAGGACGGCGAGATCTGGTTGGTTAACGCGAATATCCCGGAATATGCGCAGGCCAATCGCTTCAACCACGAGCCGAAGCGTGATCGTAAATTGTTGCTGCACAAGAAGCAGATCGACAAGCTTTCCGGCGCCATCGAACGCGAAGGCATGACGCTCATTCCACTCAAGATGTATTTCAACGAGCGCGGCATGATCAAGTTGCAGATCGGGCTCGCCAAGGGCAAAAAGCTGCATGACAAGCGTGACACCGAGAAGAAGCGCGACTGGGCGCGCGAGAAGGGGCGGCTATTAAGAGCCAAGGGGTAGCAGATGAATCAGCCAAATTTAATGGGCGTCGACTGGAGCAAGATTCCCGCACCTGTGGATGATGGTGCCGCCACACACCTCGTTGGAATTCAACTGCCGCCGGTCGTTTTGCCTGCGACGAATGGTGCGTCGGTCAAGCTATCGGCGCTGTCCGGCCGCGTTGTGCTGTTTGCCTATCCGCGCACCGGAGAGCCCGGAAAGATCAGCCTTGTGGACGATTGGGACATGATCCCCGGCGCGCGGGGCTGTACGCCTCACACCTGCGCGTTTCGCGATCTTTTCAAAGAGCTAAAAACCGCTGGGGCACAGCATGTTTTTGGACTCTCGACGCAGGATACCGCTTATCAACGCGAGATGGCAGAACGCCTTCATGTGCCGTTTCAGATCCTGTCGGACGAAAAGCTCGAATTCACGCGCGCTCTTAAACTGCCATCGATGGATGTTGCGGGGCTGACGATGATCAAGCGGCTCGCGCTCATTATCGACGACGCCAAAATCACGCATGTTTTCTATCCGGTTTTTCCGCCGGACAAGAATGCAGGCGACGTGCTCGCGTGGCTACAGGCCAATCCAGTCTGATCAGTTCATTCCCTGCAATGTCTTCGTCAGCTTGTCGATCCTACATGCAAGCCGTTCATCGACCGCAGTTGGACCGCGTTCGCTGTTGGTCTTGCCGTAGCAAAGATCGAGCGCCTTTGCAGAAATCGCTGCATTGAGTTTGTCGACTTCCTTCGACATGCAGCTTCGCCACATGAACTTCGTCTTGTGCGTGTCGCAGGGTGCAGCGCTTGCGTCCGGCATCGATATGGCGGTGACGCCGAGAACAGCGGCTGCGGCAAGGGCAAGATTGATTTTCATGTGCGACCCGATCGTTTGGAAAAGTGGATTGTTTCGCCGCCCGCGCTGAAACGCAAGCGGGATGTCACGACGGCGCGAGATATTCGCGCACGCTGGCGAATACCGATTTGAACATCGCTGGCGTCAGTCTGCGCGTATTGGTGTTGTAACGCGAGCAGTGGTAGCTGTCGAAAAGCCGAATTGCTCCATGTTGAAATTCCGCGCCATGCGAGAACGGCGCGTTGGTTGCCTTGATACCCAGCGCTTTCAACGTCGAGTCGTGCGAGACTCGGCCCAGCATGATGATCGCCCGGAGGTGTGGCATTTCCTCAAACGTTGCGCCGAGGAATTTACGGCAAGTCACGATCTCTGCCGGCAGCGGCTTGTTTTGCGGCGGCACACAGCGCACCGCATTGGCGATACGGCAGTCGATCAGCGTTAAGCCGTCGTCGGGCCGCTCGTCGTAGACTCCAGACGCAAAGCCGAACTCAAGCAATGTCGCGTAAA
>JAPLPA010000303.1:6467-13790 GCA_026400415.1 Afipia sp.
CGGACGTCCGGTGCGGTTGGCACCCTGCATGCCGGGAGCGCGGCCCACAATCAGGAGCGATGCGTCACGCGAACCGAATGACGGGACGGGGCCGTTGAACCAGTCGGGTTCGCGCGCCTGATTGGCGTGGCGGAAAGCTTTGAGGCGCGGACAGAGTGGACAATCGCGCGAGGGTTCGGAATGAGTGAGCCAGCCGGGGGCATTTGCGCCTTCCAGCCCTTTACGTGGCTCAGTCTTCAAACTCTTCGTCATCGCCCCTTGGTGCCATCGAGGTTGTCGTCGTTCGCTGCAGGAATTGCGGCGTATGCTGACGAGCTTCACGCGGTTCGCGCGGAGCAGGGCGCTCGCTCGGGTCGCGGCCAAGCTTGGATTGTAGCTGGACCAAATCCGTAAAGACATCCGCCTGGCGGCGCAATTCGTCGGCAATCATCGGCGGCTGGCTTGAGATGGTTGAAATGACGGTGACGCGGACGCCACGGCGCTGCACGGCTTCGACCAATGACCGGAAATCGCCATCACCTGAAAACAGCACCATCTGATCGATGCTGTCGGCCAACTCCATCGCATCGACCGCGAGTTCGATGTCCATGTTGCCCTTGACCTTGCGACGGCCAGCGGCATCGACGAATTCCTTGGTCGCCTTGGTGACGACCGAATAGCCATTGTAGTCCAGCCAATCGATCAGCGGGCGGATCGACGAGTATTCCTGATCTTCAATGATTGCGGTGTAGTAGAAAGCTCGAACCAAAGTGCCACGGCTCTGGAATTCGAGAAGCAGGCGCTTGTAGTCGATGTCGAATCCGAGCGTGCGGGCGGTTGCGTAAAGGTTTGCGCCATCAATAAACAGCGCGATCTTGTTGGTGGCAGAAGGCATAAGTTTTTTTCTCGCATATTTGTTAAAACGTTTTTGGCGCGGCTTAAACGTCCGCGCATTCCCAGTCGGTTTTAAGCATCCGCACACGGCGGTTTTTGAGCGTGAGGCACCGCCTGATTTAAAATATGGCAGCCGCTTCAGGTCGGCGTTGATAGTCATCAATCAATGAAGCGATTTCTTGTCCATGAGACTATTTGCCCGGCGTGCAGGACATTCCGTCACGCATGGCTGGTCAACGCACGATGCTGCGAGCGGGCCGGATTCCGATATTCCTTCTTGCGAATTGTTCTCGGTCGCTATACGTAACGGGGCACAGCGACACATTTCAGACCCAGATTCGGAGCGATTGCCTATGGCTCGCGTGACTGTTGAGGACTGCATCGACAAGGTCGATAACCGGTTCGACCTCGTTCTTCTCGCTGCGCACCGTGCGCGCATGATTTCGTCCGGCTCGCAGCTCACAATCGACCGCGATAATGACAAGAATCCGGTGGTTTCGCTCCGCGAAATCGCTGAAACGACCGTTTCGCCGGAGGATTTGAGGGAAGAACTGGTCCATTCCCTGCAGAAATTCGTCGAAGTGGACGAGCCGGAACCCGATACCATTCCGCTGATCGGCTCGGCCGGTGCCTCCGTGGACGCCGACGACACCGAAGTGGCCGTCGAGCGCATGACCGAGGAAGAGCTTCTGAAGGGCCTGGAAGGCCTGGCACCGCCCGAGGAGCAGCCTGAGGAAGACGAATAAGGGCATTTTCAAAGGCTGCCCGCGAGGCGGATTTCAGATCGAATTGCACAAGGCCCGGACCCCGATCCGGGCCTTTGCTTTTATTGACCATTTTGGCGTCTTCCTTGCGGTCGCCACAGAAGCCGGTGATATTGTGAATGGCGGTTCCGCCTCAGGAATTGCGCCACAAAGGCAGTCATCCAAGGCACTCGTTATGGCGATCTGGCGCCGCACCCCACAGCAGGCACAAGCCACGGCCGACGCGGTCGCGGCAGTTCCTGTTGCGCGCGAGCCGGTGGCCCCCAAGAAGTCGCCCCGCGCCAAGATGATGCGGCAATACGACCTTGTGGACAGGGTCCGCGCTTACAATCCCAACACCGACGAAGACCTGCTCAACCGCGCCTATGTTTACGCGATGATGGCGCATGGTGAGCAGAAACGCGCGTCGGGCGATCCTTACTTTTCCCATCCGCTGGAAGTGGCGGCGATTCTCACGGATCTGAAACTCGACGAGGCAACCATTGTCGCAGCCCTTCTGCACGACACCATCGAAGACACCGAATCCACCCGCAGCGAAATCGATCAGACATTCGGTCGCGAAATCGGCGCGCTGGTCGAGGGGCTGACAAAACTCAAGCGGCTCGAACTGGTCTCGCGCGAAGCAAAGCAGGCCGAGAATTTGCGCAAGCTGCTGCTTGCAATCGCCGACGACGTTCGTGTGCTGCTCATCAAGCTAGCTGACCGTCTGCACAATATGCGCACGCTGGAATTCGTGCCGCCGGCGTCGCGGCGTCGCGTGGCCGAAGAAACACTGGACATCTACGCGCCACTCGCAGGCCGCATGGGCATGCAGGAAATGCGCGAGGAACTGGAAGATCTCGCATTCAAGGAACTCGATCCGCAGGCTTATGAAGTGGTGATGCAGCGGCTGGATGCGCTGGCCGACCGCAATCGCAACCTCATCGGCGAGATTGAAACGCAGCTCTCAGCAATCCTGAAGAAGAACGGCGTCTCTGCTGCCGTGGCGGGACGCAGCAAGCGGCCGTTTTCGATCTGGGTGAAGATGGAGCGCAAATCCGTCGGCTTCGAACAGTTGTCGGACATTTTCGGCTTCCGCATCGTCGTCAACAGCGTCGCTGAGGCCTATCGCACACTCGGCATCGTGCATACGACGTGGCCTGTCGTGCCGGGACGATTCAAGGATTATATCTCGACTCCCAAGCAGAACGATTATCGCTCCATCCATACCACGGTCATCGGCCCCGGCAATCAGCGCGTTGAATTGCAGATCCGTACCGAAGACATGGACCGGATCGCCGAATATGGAATCGCCGCGCATGCGTTCTACAAGGATGGCGTCGGCTCACCGACAGAAATGCTCCAGCGCGAATCCAATGCATTCGCGTGGTTGCGCCACACAGTCGAGGTGCTGTCGGAAAGCGCCAATCCGGAAGAGTTTCTCGAACACACCAAGATGGAGCTGTTCCACGATCAGGTGTTCTGCTTCACGCCGAAGGGCAAGCTGATCGCGTTGCCGCGCCACGCCAACGTCATCGACTTTGCCTATGCGGTCCACACCGATGTCGGTAACAGCGCGGTGGGTTGCAAGATCAACGGCAAATTTGCGCCGCTGTCGTCCGAACTCGACAATGGCGATGAAGTCGAAGTGCTGACCTCACGGGCGCAATCAGCTCCGCCGACGGCGTGGGAATCGCTTGCGGTGACGGGCAAGGCCAAGGCCGCCATTCGCCGCGCCACGCGCACCGCCGTGCGCGATCAATATGCCGGGCTCGGACGGCGCATTGTCGAGCGCTTGTTCATGCGCGCCAAGATTGCTTACGCCGACGACAAGCTGAAGGGCGCGTTACCGCGCCTAGCACGTGCGTCGATCGAAGATGTGATGGCGGCGGTCGGACGCAGCGAGATGAAAGCCTCGGATGTCGCGCGTGCAATGTATCCCGATTACAAGGAAGAAGCGCGCGGCGGTGCCAAGAAGAAAGTCGCGTTCAAGCGCGTCAGATCGAAACTGACCAGGGCTGCGGCGGATACGTCAGCCGCCATCCCCATCAAGGGCATCAACAACGATCTGCCGGTGAAGTTCGCGCCCAATGGCGGCGCAGTGCCGGGCGACCGCATCGTTGGCATCGTGACACCGAATGAAGGCATTACGATCTATCCGATCCAGTCGCCTGCGCTGAAGGATTACGAGGAAGAGCCTGAACGTTGGCTCGACGTGCGCTGGGATATCGAGGACGCCGTGCCGCGCAGATTTCCCGCGCGGCTTTTGGTGCAGAACGTCAACGAGCCGGGAAGCCTCGCGCAGGTCGCGACCGTGATCGCCGAGCATGATGGCAATATCGACAATATCAGCATGAGCCGCCGCTCACCGGATTTTACCGAGTTGACGATCGATCTTGAAGTCTATGATCTCAAGCATCTCAACGGTATCATCGCGCAATTGCGCGCCAAGGCTGTCGTCGCGCGCGTCGAACGCGTAAACGGTTAAGATTATATCATGTCAATTCCGCCGCTCCGCCTTGGAGTCAACGTCGATCACGTCGCCACACTGCGCAATGCGCGGGCCGGGACAACGCCCGATCCGGTTCGCGCCGCTCTGCTCGCAATCGAGGCGGGGGCTGACGGCATCACCGCGCATCTGCGCGAGGACCGGCGGCATATTCGCGACGATGATATGGCGCGGTTGAAGCGTGAGATTTCCAAGCCGCTGAATTTCGAGATGGCTGCGACGGCGGACATGCTGCGGATTTCGCTGGCGACAAAACCTCATGCCGTGTGTCTGGTGCCCGAGCGGCGCGAAGAACTGACCACCGAGGGTGGTCTCGATGTCGTCGGTCAGCACAACGCGCTTGCACCTTTCGTTGCGCGCCTCAACGATGCGGGCATTCGGGTGTCGCTTTTTATTTCCGCGGACCCTTCGCAGATCGAGATGGCGGCAAAACTAAAAGCGCCGGTGATCGAAATTCACACCGGCGCGTGGTGTGACGCACTGGTCGACGGCAAAACCGAGAAAGCCAGCACCGAGTGGCAACGTATTGTCGACGGCGCAAAGCTTGCGCAGTCGGCGGGTCTTGAAGTTCATGCAGGTCACGGTCTCGACTACAAGACCGCGCAGATCATCGCGGCGTTGCCTCAAATCGTCGAACTCAACATCGGATATTTCACGATAGGCGAGGCGCTGTTTGTCGGATTGGCTCAATCCGTGCGAGACATGCGTGCGGCGATGGATCGCGGCCGCAAGACGCTGCAGGTGTACTTATGATTATCGGCATCGGCTCGGACATCATCGACATCACGCGGATCGAGAAGGTGATCGGCCGCCACGGCGATCGTTTTATCGACCGTATCTTCACCGATGCGGAGCGCGCCAAGGCCGAGCGGCGTTCGAAAGTGCCTAAGCTGGTATGGGCGACTTATGCCAAGCGCTTCGCCGCAAAGGAAGCCTGTTCCAAGGCACTCGGAACGGGCATCCGCCGTGGCGTGTGGTGGCGCGATATGGGCGTGGTCAACATGCCGGGGGGAAGGCCCACGATGAAACTCACCGGCGGCGCGCTGGCGAGACTCGAATCGCCCACTCCTCCGGGTTTTGAGGCGCAGATCGACCTGACAATTACGGACGACTGGCCGCAAGCGCAGGCTTTTGTCATCATTTCGGCGATCCCGGCGCGCTGAGGCCGGATCATAGCTCCGGGACGTCGCTTGCCAATATTGGCGTCCTACGAAATGGCGCGTTTTGTCAGCATGTTACCAAAGTTTCATACGCCGGTTGATTGATTGCACCCCATTCCACAACGGTCTAAAACGCGCGCGGGTGATTTGGGATGCCGTGCGGGCTGGCTCCTGAATTCGGATATTCAGGACCAGACAGAGCCATGAGCGTGACAACACCTGCCAAAACAGAGGGCGGCGCCGGCGAAACAATCCGCGTCGTCATCCACGCGATCATTATCGCGCTGGTGATCCGCACATTCCTGTTTCAGCCGTTCAACATTCCATCCGGATCGATGAAGGCCACGCTGCTGGTCGGCGATTATCTGTTCGTCTCGAAATATTCCTACGGCTATACGCATTATTCGATCCCGCTTTCGCCGCGATTGTTTTCGGGCCGCATCTTCGGCTCCGAACCCTCCCGCGGCGACGTCGTTGTGTTTCGTCTGCCGAAGGATGACACCACAGACTATATCAAGCGCGTCATCGGGCTGCCGGGCGACCGTATCCAGATGAAAGAGGGGCTTCTCTACATCAACGACAAGCCCGTGCAGCGCGAACGTCTGCCGGATTTCGTCGGCGAGGATCCTTGCGGCTCGGATGCGACCGCGCGCGTCAAGCAGTGGAAAGAAACTCTGCCGAACGGTGTGACGTACAAATCGCTCGATTGCGTCGATAACGGGTTTTACGACACTACAAATGTCTACACGGTGCCGCCCGAACATTTCTTCATGATGGGCGACAACCGTGACAACTCGACCGACAGCCGCGTGCTCTCGGCGGTCGGATACGTTCCGTTCGAGAACATCATCGGCCGTGCGCAGATGATCTTCTTTTCCATTGCCGAGGGCGAGCAGGCCTGGCAATTCTGGCGCTGGCCTGTTGCCGTGCGCTGGAATCGCATCTTCTCCATCGTGCGATGAGCGGCGAGACCGCACCCGCGAAAACTTCTTCGAAAACGGCTGACGGGTTGACTGCCGATGTCGGCGCGGGCAAACACGCGAACGCGAAAAATAAACGCAAGAAAAAGGCGACGCGCAAGCCGAGCGCCAAAGCGGCCGCCAAGATCATCGAAGACCGTATCGGATATACGTTCGACGACGCCTCTTTGCTGGCGACGGCTTTTACTCATGTCTCCGCGCTGAAATCGGCGCGTAACCGCGCAGACAGCTATCAGCGTCTCGAATTTCTCGGCGACCACGTGCTGGGGCTGATTGTATCGGACATGCTCTATCGCGCATTTCCGAAGGCCGACGAGGGCGAACTTTCCAAGCGTCTTGCGGATCTGGTGCGCAGGGAAGCCTGTGCCGATGTGGCGCGTTCGCTCGGTTTGGATGAAGCGATCAAACTCGGTAGCGTCGGAGCGGGGGCGAGCGCGCGTCTGCGCAAGTCCGTACTCGGCGATATTTGCGAAGCAGTGATCGGTGCGATTTTTCTCGACGGCGGGTATAAGGCGTCGGTGGAATTCGTCGAGCGCAACTGGACGGAGCGGATGCGAAAACCAGTTCGCCCGTTGCGCGATCCCAAAACCGTTTTGCAGGAATGGGCGCAGGGCAAGGGATTGCCGACACCGTCCTATCGCGAGATCGAGCGCAGCGGCCCGCATCACGATCCGCAATTTCGAGTTGCAGTCGAATTGCCCGGACTGAAGCCGGCTGAGGGCATCGGCGGCAGTAAACGCGCAGCTGAAAAAGGTGCCGCAACCGCGATGCTGGCTCGTGAAGGCGTCAAGGGTGGCAACGATGATTGACCAGCCCGCGGCGGCAAGCGTGTCGACGCGTTGCGGCTTCGTCGCGCTGATCGGCGCACCGAATGTCGGCAAATCGACTTTGGTGAACGCGCTGGTCGGTTCCAAGGTCACGATCGTGTCCAAGAAGGTTCAGACCACGCGTGCGCTCATTCGCGGCATCGTGATCGAGAACAACGCGCAGATCATTCTGGTCGATACGCCGGGGATCTTCGTGCCCAAGCGCCGCCTCGACCGCGCGATGGTCTCGAC
>JAPLPA010000056.1 GCA_026400415.1 Afipia sp.
CGAAGGCGGCGAACTGCTCAGGAGAACCGTAGTCAGGCGATGCACCCATCGCAGCGATGTTTCGTTTGATATCGTCGCGCGCAAGCATGGCTTTGACTTCGGCGTTAAGTGAATCGACGATAGGCCGCGGCGTTCCTTGCGGCAGGAATACTCCGAACCACGACGATACATCGAAGTTGGCAAGCTCGGGCGCACTCTCGCGCATGGTGGGAATGTTCGGCGCTTTGAAGCTGCGCTCTGGCGTCGTTACCGCAAGCGCGACAAGCTTTCCGTCTTCCGCTTGAGGGAGGGACGGATAGAGATTGTCGAACAAAATGGAGATGTCACCGCTGAGCGCGCTGGCGAGTGCAGGTCCGGCGCCGCGGAACGGAATGTGTTGCATCTTGACGCCGGTCAACTGCATGAACCAGACGGCGGTGAGATGCGGGCTTTGTCCGACGCCAGACGATCCGTAATTCAGCTTGTCGGGATTGGCCTTGAGGAAGGCGATCAGTTCGGGAATTGATTTGATACCGGTGCTCGGATGCGCCGAGACGATGTTGGGAATCCGGATCGCGTTGCTGACCGGTTGTAACTGATCGGATTTATAGGGCAGCGAACGGAAGATGCTATAGGCGACCGCATTCGGTCCCGGATTGCCAATTAGAATTGTATGGCCGTCCGGTTTCTGACGCAGGAATTCTGCTGTGCCAATGGTGCCGCCGCCGCCCGATTTATTTTCAACGACAGTCGATTGCCCCCACGCGGCCTGCAGATGTTGCGCGAGATAACGCCCAATGACGTCAGTGCTTCCGCCGGGCGCGGCTGGCACGATGACGCGGACAGCCTCCGTCGGACGCCAGTCGGCGGCATGCGAGGCTCGGGTCCAAAGTGGTGCAGTCGTAAGGCCGGCTGCTGCAGATAGCAGCGCACGGCGAGACAAAGGTCGCGTCATCGGCAATTCCCCGGTTGCAACTCCCCGCAAATATTTTGAGCGCATCTCTTTGACGAGATGTCATTGCGGAAAGCCTAGCGAGGAGACTTGGAAGCGGCAAGCGACGGCGACGTCGCGTGGCTTGCTTTATTGCGCGCTCTAGCGAGGGCTGAGCAGTTTGAACAGTGGCGCGAGATAGCTCATTTCCTGGCCGCTTGTCGCTGTGGTGCGACTGATGAAGTCGAAGATCTTGCCGTCCTGAAGCCCATAATTAGCGATGCGCATCACCGTGCGGTTCTTGTCGAAATAGACAGCGATCACGCGCTGGTCGACGACCGTCTGGTTCATGAACGCCACTTTGCGCTCGGAGCGCTGCGAAATGTAATAGAACACCTCGCCGCTCAGGGTGGCGACCGTGGAAGGTGTACCCAGTACGATCAGCACCTGATCTTGGCTGGCACCGATCGGAATCTGTTCGAGCGAGCCCGGTTGAAGGATATAGCCCTTCTGGAATTGTTCACCCGTGCACGCACCCAGCGCGCCGCAAATCAGCGTAGCTGCCGCAAATGTTCGCAGACGCTTCCACGCGCGAGAAGGGCGCAATTCGCCGCTTCGATTGCCGGTCTGGCTGGAAACAGTCATGCCAGGATGGACCTTCCTCTTGCATCGCGTGAAGCGTTGACGTACCGGGCAGGACTTCCGATTGCAACATACGGAAAACCGGTCATACGGCCATTGTGGTCGCTTCCGGCTTCATGCGGAACCGAAGATGCTCTGGCCATTCAACCGTTTCGGAAATTCTGCCCCGTCGCGCCGAACCATTGAGAGCATCTATGGCATGATCGTGGCGCAGGCGCGAGAACCAGCGTTTTACGCCAGCTACAACGCGCCTGACACGGTTAACGGGCGTCTCGATCTCCTCATCTTGCATATGTGGCTCGTGCTACGGCGGCTGCGTCAGGAAGCCGGCGCGACGGAGGTATCGCAGGCCTTGTTTGACCGGTTTTGCGCCGACATGGACGCCAATCTGCGCGAGATGGGCGTCGGCGACCTCACAGTACCCAAGCGCATGCAAGCGTCCGGTGAGGCGTTCTACGGCAGGTCCACGGCCTACGATCTGGCGTTCGAATCGGGCATGGAGGATCTTGCGCAGGCGCTCGGCCGCAACGTCCTGGATGGCAAATTTCCTGAAAGCGCGCGCGAGCTGGCCGACTATACGATGGCTGTTGAAATGGCTCTTGCCAACGCCACCTCCGCTTCGATCCTGAACGGGTCGTGGGCTTTTCCGAAGCCAGCAGTCGCGCCAATCGGAATCGGCACAAAATGATCAGCACCCCTCATCCTTCCAGTCCCTGGAGTCTTATCGTCGCGGTCGCACAAATCCCCGATGCCGGACTTCACGAGGAACTGACGGCAAATGCGACGCAATCGATCGAGCTGGCGGTACTTGCCGGCGTTCGTGACATCAAGAACGCGCACGCTGCCCTCGACGTAACACCCGTCGCAGGTGACCGGGTGCATGTGACAGGCCGCGTCACCGCAATCGTCGGTCAGACATGCGTCGTTACGCTCGATCCGATCGACAATGTCGTCGATGAGGCTGTCGATGTGATGTTCGCGCCGGCGTCGCAGATCCCAGTGACGGCGAAAGTCGTGACCAAGGAAGAGGGGGAGGATGCAGACATTCCCGACCCACCCGAGCCAATCCTCAACGGCACCATCGACCTCGGCCAACTCGCGACCGAACTGCTTCTGCTGGGAATAGATCCCTATCCGCGTGCGCCCGGAGCCGTATTCGAAGCGCCTGCGGAGACACCTGACCCGGAGGAGCATCCCTTTGCGGCCCTCAAGGCCCTGAAAGGGTCGCCGGTCGCTGCCAAGGGAAAGAAACGCAAGGATAATTAACCTGTTACAGCGCTTCCTTGAAGCTTTGCCGCAATACTGCGCTGGCTCAAGGACCAAACCGGGTCAAGCCGTTGTAACGCGGCACGGAAACGCTATTGTCGCGGCGCGGCTTGCGCGCCACACCATCGTCCGCCCATGCCAAGTTTGACATAGACGCGCGTTACCAATTGCGGTTCGCCGCCACGATCGGGTTTCCGGAACAACCATGCCGCAAAAGGTTCGTATCGCGCTTGACGCCATGGGTGGCGATTTCGGCCCATCGGTTGTCGTTCCGGGTGCCGCGCTGGCCCTGTCGAAACATCCCGACACTGAATTTCTGCTCGTAGGCGACAGCAACTCAATCAATGCGCAGTTGGACAGCCATCCCGCGCTGAAGAAGGCGTCGCGGGTGATACACGCCGATATTGCCATCAGCATGGATGAGAAACCCAGTCAGGCGCTGCGGCGCGGCCGCAAATCTTCCTCGATGTGGCTGGCCATCGACACGGTGAAAAAGGGCGAGGCCGACGTAGCTGTCTCCGCCGGCAACACTGGTGCGCTGATGGCGATGGCGCGTCTCAATCTACGCATGCTTGAAGGCATCGACCGTCCGGCAATTGCGGCAGTGTGGCCGACGGTGCGCGGCGAATCCGTGGTGCTGGATGTCGGCGCGTCCATTGGCGGCGATGCACGGCATCTGGCGCTGCTGGCGATCATGGGCAGCGCAATGGCGCGGGTGCTTTTCGATCTTGAACGCCCGACCGTGGGCCTACTCAACATTGGCGTGGAAGAACAGAAAGGCGTTGAGGAAGTGCGAGGTGCTGCTGAATTGCTGCGCTCGATGAATCCGCCGCAACTGGATTTCATTGGATTTGTCGAAGGCGACGGCATCGGCAAGGGTGCGGCCGACGTGATCGTCACCGAAGGTTTCAGCGGAAATATCGCTCTGAAAACCGCCGAAGGGACTGCGCGCCAGATCGGCGAATATCTTCGCGACGCGATGAGCCGGACCTGGCGTTCCAAGCTCGGCTATCTGTTCGCACGCGGGGCTTTCCAAGTTCTCCGCGACAAGATGGACCCCCGCAATGTTAATGGCGGTGTCTTCCTCGGCCTGAATGGCGTGGTCATCAAAAGCCACGGTGGCACGGATGCCGAGGGCTTTGCGTCGGCTATCGAAGTCGGTTACGACATGGTTCGCTACGATCTCCTTCCCAAGATCAATCAAACACTCAATCGCGATGGCCACTCACTTGCGGATGTGCCTAACGCGCAGGAGGCCGTCTCGTGACTGCGATGCGTTCTGTCGTCCTTGGCTATGGCGCGTATCTGCCGCAGCGCATCGTC
>JAPLPA010000338.1:0-5559 GCA_026400415.1 Afipia sp.
CGGACGTGAACGGCTGGCGACGCCGCCTGCTTGCCAAACCCAAGTGACGATCACGATGCCTTTGTCGGCCAGAAAGTCCGTGAGTGCCTTGCCAATCGGTTTGTTCTTCCAGGCCAGTCCCTGATCGTAGCTCGAGACCAGACCGGGCATCAGGCCGATATTGGTTTCCGGCACTTCGCCGCCGGCGTAGGGCAGCGGATAAAGGCTCATGTCGAGTGCACCCTTGCGCATTGCTGCGAACTGCGCGTTGGTCTTCATGAGCGACGATCCCGGATAGACTTCCGCAACGATGTCGCCCTTGCTGCGCTTGCCGACTTCTTCAGCGAATTTGCGGGTCAGGCGATCGCGAAAATCGCCTTTGTCGATGGTGCCGCCCGGAAACTGATGCGAGATTTTTAGAGTTGTCGCTGCCTGTACCGCGCTGAAGCGCATAATGGCCGGAGCCGCGATAGCGGATGCGAGAACGTGTCGGCGCGTGAGCATGATATTTCTCCCTGGAACGTTTCTGTTTTTTGGTCGGCTGACCGTTTTCGATTCATGCCTTTCTAGCAGGAAGGCGCGGGGCGTGCATGACGCGTCGATATAGCCCTTTGGTATGATCGAGCCGATGATGGCTTATTGTGCCTGACTACAACGGGAAGCGCTATCTTTGCTGCATCGCACATAGGCGTGGCAGTATGGCGCGGCGACGATGCGAGGAATCGGGCACGTGACGGAAACCCCGCGCGGACCATGGAATTTCGAACCGCGCTTGCGAATTACGCAGTGCTCGATTGAAGTGTTTCCAGCCAGTGGCGAACGAAATCGCTTCGTTGTCGGCGAGTTTATTTCTTCTTTTTGCGCGCAGCATAGCGCGCGTCGCGCGCAGCCTTCTGCTCGGCCTTGAGCGCTTCAGCGGCGGCTACCTTGGCGGCCTGAACGCGTAACGCTTCGGCTTCCGCTTCGGCTGCAAGTTCGGCAGCGCGAGCTTTCTTCGCGGCCTTTTCGGCGTCCTTCAGCTTTTGAGCCTTGGCGCGTTCCGCCACCAGCGCCTGTCGTTCCGCCGCCCGTTTGATCACGGCTGGATCGTCCGGACCCGGCTTTGCCTTGAACTTTTCCAGAATGTTCTTTCTGGCATTCTGTGCTGCGGATTGCCGGTCAAGAAAACTTGGTTCTTTGAAACCCATAGCGCAGCTATCTCTCTATTCACGATGTGATTTGGATTGGCTGGCTTGTAGCAGGTTTTCTGACGATTCAAATTCACCCGGTACAAAATAGGCCCGCTTGTTCGAATATACGTTGAAAGTTCGACATTTCCGGCGAATTTACCCAGCGTATCCCGTATTACTGCGCGCCTACGGCAGGAAAATCCTCGTATGTCCAAGTCAGTTTCGGGCGGCTCTCCCGCCGCGACCGTATCGCTTGTCACCGCAACCGCAATCGTCGTTGCAGATATGGTGGGCGTTGGCGTCTTCACCAGCCTCGGATTTCAGGTCAAGGACATCACTTCCGGCTTTTCGCTGCTCCTTTTGTGGGTCGTCGGCGGCATCGTGGCGATGTGTGGGGCAATTTCCTATGCCGAGCTTGCCTCGATGTTTCCGCGCTCAAGCGGCGAATACAATTTTCTTCGGCGTATCTATCATCCGGCCCTTGGCTTTCTTGCGGGCTGGCTGTCAGGGACGGCCGGATTCGCGGCACCTGTTGCGTTGGCCGCAATGGCGTTCGGAATCTATTTCAAGTCGGTGATGCCGGATTTTCCCCCGTTGATATCTGGGCTCGTCGTCGTGTGGCTCGTTTCGCTGATTCACCTCAGCGGTCTTCGCCACATCAGTCTGTTTCAAAATGTCTGGACGGCCATCAAGCTTGTAATGATCGTCGTGTTCATCATTGCGGGATTTACGCTTGGAACGCCGCAGCCAATTTCGTTCGCGCCAAGCACGATCGACTTCACCCATATCGTCAGTGCGCCTTTTTTCATCAGCCTCGTGTTCGTGATGTATTCATATTCGGGATGGAATGCCGCGACCTACATCATCGGCGAGCTGCGCGACCCGCATCACACGCTGCCGCGCGCATTGTTCTTCGGGACCATTATCGTCAGCGTGCTCTATGTCGCGCTCAACGCGGTTTTTCTCTACACGACGCCGATGAGCGCGCTATCCGGGCAGCTTGATGTCGCGATGATTGCCGGCAAGTCGATCTTTGGCACGTTCGGCGGACGGATTGTCGGCGGCCTGATTTGCCTCGGTCTGATTTCGTCAATCAGCGCGATGGTCTGGATCGGACCGCGCGTCACCATGACGATGGGCGAGGATTTGCCGTTGTTGCGTTTCTTTGCGCATAAGTCCCAAACCGGCGTTCCGGCGCGGGCCGTCCTGCTGCAACTGGCGGTCGCGACACTTCTGTTGCTGACACAAAGCTTCGAGGCCGTGCTGGACTTCATTCAATTCAGCTTGACGCTGTCGTCGTTTTTGACCGTGCTGGGCGTCATCGTTCTGCGAATAACCAAGCCCGATTTGCCTCGGCCTTACCGCGCCTGGGGCTATCCAGTAACACCTCTGATTTTCCTCACTGTGATGCTTTTCATGATGTATTACCTGATCGTGAACCGACCGCTGCAATCCGTCGCGGGCCTTGGGATCATGCTGGCCGGCCTTTTGATCTATGGTATGTCTCGATGGTTTTCGAACGCTTCCTCTTCTGATTCACCCCGTATTTCCTGAAACGGCGATCTCAGCAATGTTGAAATTCAAACTCGTCGCGGCCTTCGCATGCGTGATGGCGCTTTCGTCTTTTCAGGCAATTGGCGCAGAGGTTGCGACACCCGATGACACCGCACGTTTTCTTGCAGGCATGCAGCCATCGGCTGATTCTTCACTTGCTGCGCTGACAAAGGATCCGAGCTGGCAGCGGCATGCCAAATACATGGATGGAATATTCGATCAGACCGACAAGCGTCATCTGTCGAAAATTCGCGACTTCGCCAAGGCGCGTCTCACCACGACCCACGACACGATGTTTTATATGTTTGCAGGCCCGGACTCTCTGCACGCCGTCTCGTTTTTCCCGAATGCTTCAACTTATATCATGGCCGGACTGGAGCCCGTCGGCACCATTCCTCCATTGAATACGCTTGCGAACGGAACGCTTTTCAGGTCGCTGGAGAATCTTGCTTACTCCATGAAGACCCTTCTTACTCTCAGCTTCTTCCGAACCAAGGACATGAAGAGTGAACTCCGCAATGGGCCAGTGTTCGGAACGACCCCGATCATCTCCGTGTTTCTCGTTCGCGCGGGCAAAACAATCCACGATGGTGTCGAGCATCCGGCTGACGAAGCGGGCGTAAAGTCAAATGCGCCGGCAGTGAAAATCGTGTTCTCGGATGGCAAGGACGGCCGCAAGCAGACGCTGTATTATTTCAGCACCGACCTGTCGGATAGCGGTTTGAAGGTGAGCGGCTTCCTCGCGTTCTGCAACAAGCTCGGAATGGGCGACAGCTTCGTTAAGAGCGCGTCTTATCTGATGCATGGCGGAAATTTCAGGACCAGCCGCAGCGTTCTGCTCGCAAAGAGCGCCCTGATCCTGCAGGACGATTCCGGAATTCCGTTGGGATACTTCAACCGCACGGCATGGCAGTTCCAGCCGCTCGGACGGTACCTCGGTCCGATCGAAATCTTTCCCGGCACGTATCAGCCACAAATGGAGGACCTTTTCCGCAAGGGGGCGATCCCGCTCGATTTCGGAATTGGCTATCGCTGGCGCAACAACGAGTCGAACATGCTGCTTGCGACGCGCACGAGCGACACCTCGGCAACGCCGGAGACCAGTCCGTCCGAAGCGCCTCCGCCTCGTGTGAGCTGGCCCTTTTAGCGCTGGCCGCTCACGCCAAATCACGTGTTGCGGGCCACCGGAAATTCCGCACCAAACCTGAAATGAGGGGTGAACCAACGCAAAGTTAGCGCGTTATTAACCAGCAGGTTTCTACACTTGCCTCGCTTTTTCCGAGTTGTGGCTGCTTTGCCGCGTATTTCGGCATTGGAAGGCTGGCCGCCGGCGTTAATTTCACCCCATTGCGACCACACTGATTGGTGAGATTTCGCGGCAATTCGGATGGGGACCACGTGCAAACTGGCCATCGCAATTCGCCCTCACAACAGTCGTTCCAGAGACCGTCGCTGCCGTCTGGCGCGGTTCAGCGCGCGCGTCACTTCAGCGCCGATCCTACGCTCGCGCGAGGACCGGAGCGGTATGTCGTACGGGAAATCCGACAGAGCGACGAAGGCGTTCTCGAACTCCGCCGCGCGCGCATTGCGCTCTACACCTGCGCGGGACTGCTGATCGCAACGACGTTCGGAAGCACGGCCTTCCTCTACGGGAAATTGCGATCACAACAGTCTGGCGGGCAGCAAGCAGTAACTTTGCCGGACGACAATTCGGTCCGTTCCAATTTTTCCTCGATGTCCATTCGCGCCAAGAACAGCGATCTGTCATCGGCAGAACAGCACGTTTTTGTGCAGCCGCCGTCTCGCGAGAATTCCGCCACGCCCGCCGATATTATCGCGCGCGGGTTTGGCGCGCTTGAGCCCAAGTCGCGGCAGGCGAGCAGTGCGACGCGCGGCGACCGTATGGCAAGCGCATCGCCGCAAGACAATGTGTCTCCACAGATCGCATCGCGGCCCCAGTCTCCGCTGTCTCCGCTGACTTCGTCCCGGAGTTCAACGAACAGGGATGCAAAGACCGTTCTGGTCGACTTCGAGACCGCGCCATTTCCCTATAACGGCAACATGCCGAATTCCGAAAAGCGTTTTCTGGATCGCGGCGAGGGCGCAAATCGCGGCCACACCAATTTCCGCGGACGGGTGCTGAAAGAATCCGAAGTGTTCAACGACCGGCGCGCGCTGCTTCATATTCCGCAAGGCTTCGACCCGAACAAACCCGGAGTGATCGTGGTATTCTTCCACGGGCATGGCGCGAATATCGAAGACGACGTGCGTGACCGACAGCAAGTACCAGCGCAAATCTCGGCATCTGGCGTCAATGCGGTGATGGTTGCGCCGCAATTTGCCGTCAACGCGGCGGACTCCAGTTCCGGAAAATTCTGGGAAAAAGACGGCTTCAAGCGCTTCATGGATGAGTCTGCCAGGCAATTTGCAAAATTGAATGGCGATCCGAAATTGGCGCGCGCGTTTGCCAAAATGCCAATTGTGATTGTGGCCTACAGCGGTGGCTTCGGGCCGACCTTGTCGGTTCTCGATCGCGGCGGCGTCAATCAGCGCATCAGGGGTGTCGTGCTGCTCGATGCGCTTTACGCCGGCATGGACAAGTTTGCGGACTGGATCGCCAGCAATCGCTCGTCATTCTTCGTCAGCTCGTATACCCCGCATACGCGGGGGCACAATGTCGAGCTTGAGGGGTTGCTCGACGACAAATCCATTTCCTACGGCTCTGAATTGAAGCCCAACCGCTTGCCCGGCAGCGTGACCTTCCTGCCTGCCGGTGACATTTCTCATCGCGATTTTGTCAATCACGCTTGGGCCGACAGCCCCATCAAGGATATCCTCGTGAGACTTGACGAAGCGG
>JAPLPA010000338.1:5575-8305 GCA_026400415.1 Afipia sp.
CGGGGCCGAATGCGGCCAATTCGACGGCGGATCCCAGTGCCAGGTTGTTTGTGGCGCGCCGTTGAAGCTCTTACCGATGTGAGAAACTTTGCTGAATGCGACGCGTTTTTGTTTACGGCACGTTGAAGCGCGGATTTCGAAATCACCGGTTTCTAGAAGCGGCGGCCTATGTCGGCGAAGCTTACACGGTCAAAGCGTATCGCATGCTTGATGGCCGTTTCCCGGTTCTGCGTGACGCCGGCCCACATCCCCAGCAGGTTGCAGGCGAGGTTTATGACGTCGACGATGGCACGTTAGCGAAGCTGGACGAACTCGAAGACGTTGCGTCGCGAATGTACGATCGTCGGGAAATCGACGTCGTGTTGCTGAAGCGGCCGAATGACGAAGCCTCCACGGCTTTTATCTATATTGGCTGCGGCGAGTATTGGGATAAGAAGGATCAGGTGCCGTATCTGGCCACCGATGAGCGCGGGCTTTTGAATTGGCTTGCGCCCAACATGCGCGCAAAGTGAAAGCAAGATGGTCCACGCCACACCCAACCTTGACGTTGTCGTCAAGGAAATTGCCCAAGAGATGAAGGAGCGGACGGATCGTGGCGAGGTCGCGTCTTACATCCCAGAACTTGCACGCGTTCATAACAGTGCCTTCGGTCTGTTCGTCATCGACGAAGCCGGTAATGTCGGGGCAGGCGGTGACTATGACACGCCGTTCTCGATTCAAAGCGTATCCAAGGTCTTTACGCTCACGCTCGCGCTGGGAATGATCGGTGATCGGCTGTGGCGCCGCGTTGGTCGCGAACCCTCGGGCAGCCCGTTCAATTCGATTGTGCAGTTGGAGCGCGAGCAGGGCATACCGCGCAATCCATTCATCAATGCCGGAGCTATTGCCGTCACCGACGTGATTTTATCCGGCCATCAGCCGCGCGAAGCGTTGGGCGAAATTCTTAGATTCATGCATTTTTTATCGGACGATCCATCCATCAAGATCGATGAGAATGTTGCATCGTCCGAACAGCAGACCGGATTTCGCAATGCGGCTCTGGCAAATTACATGAAGTCGTTCGGGGTGCGCGATTGCGATGTCGTGCCGTCAACTCGCAATGGCCGGACGCTTTCTTGCGCATCACGGCCGCAATCCCTCGACGGGCCTATCCGTCGTTCCAGCAGAGCGCGCACGGCGTATCAACGCGATCATGCTGACATGCGGCCACTACGATGGCTCAGGAGAGTTTGCGTTCAGGGTAGGCCTGCCTGGCAAAAGCGGCGTGGGTGGAGGCGTGCTGGCGATCGCGCCCGGCAAGGCCTCGATTGCTGCATGGTCGCCCGGACTCGATGCAGCAGGAAATTCTCATCTCGGCCGAGTCGCGCTTGAGTTACTGACAAAGCGGCTCGGCTGGTCGATCTTCGGCGCGTGACGCCCAAGATTCTAAAGTTTACTGTCTCGGAAAAGTCAGCGGGACGATCACAGCCTTCGGCTGAATTGCCTTGGCCTGACTCATCTTGGGCTGCGATTCACGTATCGCTTCGTCGTGATACCAGCTTCCGTAAGTTGCTTCACCGACAACTTGCGAACCGAAATTTACTGCCGGCACGCGTGCGGTTCGGCCACTCATCGAAGCACGGCCACCTTCCGGAAACTGATAGATCGTTGCCGATCCGCCATTGACGTTCGTAGTCATCGTTATGTCTCCTATTGTCTCTCCTCGTAACGCTGCGCGTGAACTCCAATGCTGCGCGCGAACAGTTACGAAACTCTCTCACGTTGACGCTTTCACTCAACGTCGACTCGTGAAGGAGCATATCGTTCCTGCTCACAACGAATGCAATCTGATTAAGAAGAAACCAGCGAAACGCTAATCTTTGTGCAAATTCGGTTTTGCGTGGCCTCAAAGCACGCGATTTTAGTAGAAATCGGCTAGCGCGCGCTTGAGTGCCGCTTTGATAGGCGCTGAACCGAAGGTGCTACCAAACAATGCAAAATCGCTTGCGAATGGCGTTTCAAGAGTGCCAATTTCACCTCGAAAACCAAGGCTAAGTTCCATTTCTGACGCTCGGCAGTGCGGTGCGGCAGTTTGGCATATTTAATGCTTTGGAAAGGGTTGGTCGCTGATGGCCGGGTAGGCGTCGGGTGACCATCAGGCTTCGCTACCTCACCTGTCGCATCTTCAACTAAGAGAGATCGAAATGACAAAGTATAAGCTCGAGTATATTTGGCTCGACGGCTACACGCCGGTGCCGAGTTTGCGCGGCAAGACGCAACTCAAGGAATTCGCCAGCTTCCCAAAACTCGAAGAGTTGCCGCTCTGGGGTTTCGACGGAAGCTCGACCAACCAGGCCGAAGGCAGCAACTCCGATTGCGTTCTGAAACCGGTCGCAGTTTATCCTGACTCGGCGCGCGTGGATGGCAAGACTCCGCATCCGTCGAACAAGCGTGCGACCATCCTCGATGACGCAGGCGCATGGTTCGGCTTCGAGCAGGAGTATTTTTTCTATAAGGACGGTCGTCCGCTCGGCTTTCCAGCCGCCGGCTACCCAGCGCCGCAAGGCCCGTACTATACCGGCGTCGGCTACAGCAATGTAGGCTCGATCGCGCGCGAGATCGTTGAAGAACATCTCAACCAGTGTCTCGCTGCCGGCATCAACCACGAAGGTATCAACGCCGAAGTGGCAAAAGGCCAGTGGGAATTCCAGATCTTCGGCAAGGGCTCCAAGCGCGCCGCTGACGAAATGT
>JAPLPA010000520.1 GCA_026400415.1 Afipia sp.
TGATCGCATCTGTGTGGTAATTCGGAAAACCCGTTCCAAGTCACCCAAGACGGTTTGTCGCTGACCAACTCGGTCGTTCACGAGGCAGGTACTGACACATGCACGGTGCCAGCGTGTGAACATGCGGAACTGCCCACCGCATCGTAGAGCGGCGTGGAGCCCCGAGAGTTTTCACGGTTTCCCCCAACACAGCAGGGGTAGTGTACAAACGGACAGTGGGCGGCACAGGATTCGAACCTCCACGGTATCTCTCGGGAAAAACGACACTCCGCACACAAGACGACGCAGAATCCGACGCAGATTCTACCGGCCTCGATGCGCTGGTCGAGAGTTGGGGCCTACTCACTGCTGACGATCGCAGGCGAATCATTGCCATCGTCAACGGCCGGCTTGCATAGGGTGCCGATTCACGTTTTCAAACCCTCTGAGGGTGGCACCGGAACCATAACCCTCAATTTCACGGGCTCGGTGAGGTTATGGTGCCGGGTGCGAGCCATTCGCTGGGCGTTTGCCAGTACCCCACTGTTGGGGTAGTCTTTCTGCCGGTGAAGGCAACGCACGCAAGGCGGGAAAACTACCATGTACCCAAAGCCCGAAAGTTTCTGGCAAGGCGTTTGGAAAATCGCACTCGGGGTTTGCTTCGGAATACTGCTCGCCTCGCTCATCCCCACTCTAATGTGGTTTGGGGTTATCGGGCTGGTCGTCGGCAACGCAGCACAGACTGCTAGGGCAGTTGCCAAGGATGTTGAGGGACAAGCGGTTGTCCGAATCAACGAGTTGATCTTGGAGTATGAGCGTGTCGCGGCCGGCGATGCCGACGAAATCGAAAAAGCTGCAACTGCCTCTCAAGTAGCCACGGCGTTCCGGCGGGCGGGGGACCTCGGCCAAGCCGCCTTCTGGGAGAAGAACGCAAAAGTCCATCGTGATGCAGCTGCAGCTGGCAGGAGGACGCGACGTAAATAGGTCATCCTGCTACTGGGCCACGCTTTCACGCAGTTTTGCGTCATCGATCGCTCGTCGAGGGACCGTGTTGGGCAAGCGGTCGAGTTGCCACCCGGAACGCCGCCCGGAATGATGTATGCGCCGCAGATGCCACTGCGTTACGAGCGATAACCCAGTGGCTTTCGCCCCCCATGGGAACTCACAGCTGCCATCGAGTGTGAAAAAGCGGCTATTTTCGGGCCGGTGTCCGCCTCTTAGGACTACGGTCTGCCCACGGCAACTGCGAATCTGATCACCAGCCCCCCCACTGGACAGGGGAGCGATGCACCATTCTACGGGCAACGCTTTTCTTGTTCTTCCGGCAAACACACAAAGACGGTGATCGCGGTGGGTGTTCGTGCAATCCGGGTCAAAATCGTGTGCGACCAGAAGACCCTCGAGCACCTGTGGCGAACCCACAAGCTTTTCAACGATCAGTTGCGGGTTCTGCTGGAAAAACTGTTTGCGATGCGGCGGGGGGAATTGGGCGCGAACGCAACCCACAGAAAAGTATGCAAACGGTGGATGGAGTTTGTCTTGGAGCGTGGAGCAAAGGATGCACCGTACCTATTGAACGCTGTCAGTATTCCGAAATGGAAACCAGCGACAGCTAGGAAAATGCTGTCATGGAAACCACCCAAAGACCCCGCCGAACTCAAGAAGTTCGAAGCCCGTTTTGCGGAATTGGACAGGGCCATAAACGCGCTGGAGCGAGCCTCCATCAAAGGAGAATTGGCGTACGAAAAAAATGACCTTCGCGCCGGATTACCAGACTCCATCTTCCAGCCGATGCTCCGCGACGCTGTCGCCTACATGAGCGGCCACGAAGAATTATTGGCCCTGTGGCATACCGAACACAAAGCCTGGCTGAAGCAGAAAGCAGAGTGGGAGAGCGATGCGGAGCACAAAAAATACCTCGCCCTAAGGCCGCTCTTCGATGGATTCGAGAAGGCAGCTGGTGGAAAGGCCACGAAGCGACGCGGACGGTGGCACCTGTACATGAAGTGGCTAGCTGACAACCCGGCGCTCGCGGGGTGGCGAGGCGGCCCGAAGCGGATCGTGCCGCTAGACGCCGCTGCCAAGGCAAGAATCGCAAAATCGAAACCGTGGAAGCAGAGAGGGGTGGAGGCGGAGGAGTTCTGGAAGGCTAACCCGGAACTGGCTGCGATTGATCGGCTGCACGGAACCTATGAGCGAGAATTCATCCGTCGTCGCAAAACCAAAAAGAACCCCGACGGTTTTGAACACAGACCGACATTCACCCAGCCCCACGCAGTCCTGCATCCGCGATGGGTGCTGTTCAATGCGCCGCAAACATCTCCTCAAGGCTATCGGAACCTAGCTATTCCGCAGCACAAGGGGGATGCCGGCGGGGTCGAATTGCAGGTCATTACCGGGCCACTCACCGGGGGCGAATATCCAGCCGCATTCCTCCATCTTCGGTTTCTTGCAGACTCTAGGCTCAGTTGCTTCAAGCCAAAGAAGATTCAGCGGGTAATGCGCAAGGGGAAGAATGCGGGGAAAACGAAGGAATCGGAAACCTTCCAGTTCCGCGACGAGCATCTCGGTAAGTGGCGGGATGCCAAGATTAGCGGGGCGAAACTCCTACTCTCTGACATCGTCCTAGACGGTGGGGGGGGGCTCAAGTCCGCGACACCGTACATAGTTTTTGCTTGTACGATCGAAGATGAGCCGATCACCGAACTGGCGAAGAAAATTTCGTGGAGCGATACGGGCGAAACCACGAACACCGGGAAAGCCCGTCGGAAGAAATCCGTCCCCGACGGGCTTATCAGCTGTGCAGTTGATCTTGGAATCCGCAATCTTGGATTCATCACGATCGCCAAGGTTGGGGCTGGGAAGAAGGCTTCCACTCACCGAACGGTTCAAGTTCTCCGCTCCCGCAACCAGTGGTTGGCTGATGGTCCCGATCTGGCCGCGATCGGAGGACACAAGCGCGAGATTAAGTCGCTGCGGCGACAGCGGGGGAAGCCCGTCAAGGGAGAGGAGAGCCATTCCCGATTGCAGAAACACATCGACGACATGGGAGTTGATCGATTCAAGAAAGCCGCTAGGGCTATCGTGAACTTTGCATTGAACGTGTCGGGAACCAAAGACAAGACAGGCAAGCCCTACCCCCGTGCGGATGCGATCGTGCTCGAAAAACTTGCCGGGTTCATTCCAGATGCGGAGAAGGAGCGTGGAATCAACCGCGCCCTAGCTAGCTGGAACCGCGGACAACTGGTGCAGCGGATCAAGGAAGTTGCGGCGGGATCTGGCTTCAAGGGGCGGGTTTATGTCCGCGACAACAAAACGGGTGCTGCCGGTATTCGATTTGGGTGGGTGGAAAAGCTGTTCGCGTGCGAATGCGGGTATCGGGCCAATGCCGATCACAATGCCTCAGTGAATCTGCACCACATTTTCGTGGAGGGTTCCTCGGAGGGAGTCGCGGCTTTCTACGAATGGAAGGCAAAACCAGACGCGGAGAAGCGGGAAATCTTAGAAACGATGGACGAGAACCTGCAACCCGTCCTCCAACGCGAAAACGGTCTGCCAGTGGACAGGCCGTTCTAGCGCCAGTAGACTTCCCCCCCAGCGGAGTAATGGTGGAGTTCCGCCCATCCGCCGGACGGCTATAGGCATTTCCGGCAGCCGCTACAGCCTTCGTTTTTTGAGTGTCAACAGGTGCTGACCCTACGGCCCTTCGGGGCCTATGGGGGTCTACAAAGGGGAGCTTGCTCCCCGGCGGCGGCACCGACCGCGAAGGCAACGATCACCCCCTCGTCCTTTGACAAGCCAAACTGCTGCTACGCCGCGACCACCACGCGAGCGGCGATGTGCTATTCAATTGCCGGGAGGTGCTCGCGGTCCTTACCACGAGAAGACTTACGGCAAGTTTTGGCGGTTGACCGGGGGTACGGGTTGCGAAGATTCTCCCGGTGCTCGCAAACCCATTCCTAGGGCGTTTCTGGGCATCGGCTTAGGACTCCGCTGTCGCAGTGGCTGACGGGACGATGATCGTTGGACACCTAACTACTTTTTAAGCATTCGCCCTCAGGAGGGGGGTCGCAGTGGCTGACGGGACGATGATCGTTGGACACATCGTGACCGCTCTGCCAACAGGAGACGAATCAACAAGTCGCAGTGGCTGACGGGACGATGATCGTTGGACACTGGCTTGTCAATAGGGGTACTAGAAAGATTTTTTTGTCGCAGTGGCTGACGGGACGATGATCGTTGGACACCTCATAGCCGACGTTCACCATCGGCTCCACCTCGTCGG
>JAPLPA010000217.1 GCA_026400415.1 Afipia sp.
CGGCAACCTCGTCGACAATGCCTGCAAATGGGCCGAGCAGCGCATCCTCATCGAGGTCCTCGTGGAGGCGGCGGCGGCCGGCGAACTCGGCCCGACCATTCGCATCATCGTGGACGACGACGGCAAGGGGCTCACCCATGCCGAGCGCGCGCAGGTGGCGCGGCGCGGCCAGCGGCTCGATGAGTCCAAGCCGGGCTCGGGTCTGGGGTTGGCCATCGTGGCGGATCTGGCGACACTTTATGGCGGCAATCTACGGCTTGGCTCGGCCCCTATTGGGGGGTTGAGGGCAGAGCTAATCCTGCCGGGGGTGTGAGGGGATTCGAGCCAGAACCCCGGTTCCCACCCCCAAATCCCCTCCCCAAATACCATTCCCTAACGCGATCTTAACTACGTTCCAGCTATGACACCCAGTGGACACCTGCTGGCTTGCCGCCACAGGTCTGCCACAGGTGAGCGTTTGGGCGCATGAGTCAGCCGACGATCGATCGATTGCGGGACTATCTCGGCCAGCTGCCGCCGAAGGCGCAGGCCTTGCTGATGCGCGAGTTCGAACGCGCCATCGAGCGCGGCGAGGACGTCGCAGTGGCCAATTTCGTCATCGAACAATTGCGCTCCATCGTTCGCGCGCCCAGCACGGATGCCACTCCGCGCAACGCCGATCCGATGCGCCTGATGTTCCAGCCACTCGAGCCGTTCCTCGTCGAGAACAGCCCGACGATCCGCCCCGGTCAAATCCGGCGCTCGTCGCTGGCGCCGATCTGGATGTGGCTCACGCGCGAAGGCATCCCCGATCAGATTCGTGCGTTCGAAGCAGCGCTTGCGCAGCCGCCCGACGCACCCGGCGCGCCCGACATCGAACGCGCCATTCGCAGCGTCCAGATTGCGGCCTCTGAAGCCATCGCTGCCATCACCGCACCGGGTGCGGAGCGCCAGAAGCTTGGCCGTCTCGGCGCGCCGAGCGTGGTTGAGGACATCGGACCAATCGGCGGGGTGCTTCGGGTACGCGAGGCGCTCGACACGCTCGGCACTCGCTTGCAGGGCTATATGCGCGAATTCGCCGAACCACAGGTGCGTTCGGTGATGGGTTCGCTCAACATGCCGTCATTGCAAGCTCCCCAGATTCTTCCCTTCGCCTTGTCGCTCGTCATGCAGCGGCTGGGATCCCCCTGGCAGATCGTGCGCCTCGGCATTTCCGTTGCAGGCTCGGACGATGAAGTCCGCGTTGCCGGTACGCCTCTGGGGATCACCGTGACAATGGCGATTCACGATCTTCTGCGGGTGACCAACGAATTGCGCGGCGACATAAAGCGCGGTCAATACAAAAACATCATCAATCATCTCAAGACGCTTCATGATGGTGTGCGCGGCCTGCGCACCGAACTCGATTTCCGCACCGATTCAAACTGGGGCCGTCAGTTGGCCGCGATCCGCGCCGACATTTCCAACGGCATGAAGTCCGAGATTGACGGCGTTCCAGGCCGCGTGCGGCGTCTGCTGCGTCAGGGTCCGGACAAGGACGTCACCGCTGCAAGCCGCATCGATCCGACAGAAGTCGAGGAGACGGCGGCGCTGATCGAGTTCGTCGCGATGTGCCGCAACTACGCCAGCGAATTGGCCATCAACGAAGTGACGTTGCGCTCTTTCACCGAGCTGCAGCAATATGTCGAGACCGCCACCGAAAATCTCGTCGAATCGCTGCGCACGACGAATCCTGCGGTTCGCACCTTCCGCAAGATGCAGATGCAGGCGGCGATCCGCTTTTGCGACGTGCTGTTCGGCCCCGACTACGCGATGCTGATGAGCAAAGCCGCCGACATGGTCCGTCCCGGTGAGCGCAAGGCAAGTGCCGGCTAGTTTTCGCCGGTTGAACCTCATTCCCGCAAGGTTCCACTAACCCCAAAATCGCTGCCGCAAATGTCAATTGCGCGCATGGTCCAGCCGTGGTGTAAACCGGCAAAACTGCCGCCGGATTTGACCGGCAGCACCGTCCGGAACCTTGCTGAATGACGCTCTGGTTCGTCTTTGCGCTGATGACCGCCGCCGCCGTATTTGCCGTGCTGTGGCCGCTGGGGCGTGGCGCGCGTACAGAACGCCAGGGTGCCGAAACCGTCGTCTACAAGGATCAGCTTGCTGAAGTGACGCGCGATGCGGCTTCGGGATTGATTCAACCGGCCGAGGCGGATGCTGCGCGCGTCGAAATCAGTCGCAGGCTTCTGGCTGCATCCGACGCGGAGACGAACGTTTCATTGACGGCGAATGTCTCGTTCCGCCGTGCAGTGGCTGTACTTGCGCTGGTCGCAATGCCGCTGATCGCGGCGGGTTTTTACGCCAAACTTGGCTCGCCCTCGATCGGCGATTTTCCACTTGCCCAACGCAGTGCGGCACCTGTCGCAAATGCGTCGCTCGACAGGCTCATCGGGCAGGTTGAAACCCATCTGGAAAAGAATCCGGCGGACGGAAAAGGATGGGAGGTACTGGCACCCGTTTTGTTCAAGATCGGCCGCTACGACGACGCTGTTCGCGCATGGCGTAACTCCATCACATATAATGGCGAAACATCGTCGCGGCGTGCGGATCTTGGCGAAGCGATGGCTGCTGCTGCGGGTGGCGTCGTCACGAACGAGGCGAAAAGCGAACTTGAGCGCGCAATCGCACTCGATGCCAATGAAGTAAAAGCGCGCTATCTCGTCGGCCTTGCAGCCGAGCAGGACGGTCGCAAGGCCGACGCTGCCAATATCTGGCGCGGCATGCTTGCAAGCGCACCGCAAGATGCGCCGTGGCGACCGCTGGTCCAACAGGCGCTGGCTCGTGTTGGCGTGGACGCGCCGAAACTCTCGGACGATACGGTGGCGGCTGCCAAGGATATGTCGGAGGGTGACCGCAACACGATGATCCGTGGGATGGTTGAACGACTAGCCACGCGACTGAAAGACAATGGTGACGATGTCGAGGGCTGGCTGCGGTTGGTGAGGGCCTATATCGTGCTTGGCGAACGCGACAAAGCGCAAAGCACTCTCGTGCAAGCGCGGCAGGCCACCAAGGACGCGGCACGGCTCAAGCAGTTGAACGACGGCGTTAAAGAACTGGGAATCGACGGGTAAATCATGACGCGCAAGCAGCGACGATTGACATTGATTGGTGGCGCGCTTGCGGTGCTCGCAGTTGCGGTCGCGCTGTTGCTGAACGCCATGCGCGATTCCATCGTGTTTTTTTCGACACCGTCATCGATCGCTGAAAAGCACATTGCGCCGGGACAGCGATTTCGGCTCGGCGGTCTGGTGCGCGAAGGATCGCTGGTGCGCAGCGACCAGCTTCACGTGAAGTTCGACGTGACCGATGGCAGCGCCACATTGCCGGTGACGTATCAGGGCATCCTTCCCGATCTGTTTCGTGAAGGGCAGGGCATCATCTCGGAAGGCGCAATCGGACCCGATGGCGTGTTCAAGGCCGATACGGTACTGGCCAAGCATGACGAAACCTACATGCCCAAGGCTGTTTCGGATGAATTGAAGAAGAAGGGTCTCTGGAACGAGAGCGCGCCGAACAAGGTCTCCGATACCAAGGGGCCGGCGAAATGATTCCGGAGATTGGACATTATGCCCTAGTGCTGGCGCTGGTACTGGCGCTAATTCAGGGCACGGTGCCGATTATCGGCGCGCGACTGAACGATCAGGCGCTGATGAATGTCGCGCGATCTACCGCGCGTGCCCAGTATATTTTCGTTTCGCTATCGTTCGCAATTCTCATCATGCTTCACGTGGCGTCGGATTTTTCCGTCGTCAACGTGTTCGAAAATTCGCATTCGCTCAAGCCGCTGATTTACAAGATTACGGGCGTATGGGGAAATCATGAAGGCTCGATGCTGCTGTGGGTTATGATCCTCGCTTTGTTCGGCGCGATGGTCGCCGCCTACGGCAACAATCTGCCACTGACGCTGCGCGCGCATGTATTGGCGGTTCAGGGTTGGGTCGGATCTGCATTCTATCTCTTTATACTTCTCACATCGAATCCGTTTCTGCGCATCGCCAATCCGCCGATCGAAGGCCGCGACCTCAATCCGGTGTTGCAGGACATCGGTTTGGCGATTCATCCGCCGATGCTTTATCTGGGCTATGTCGGATTTTCGATTTCATTTTCGTTCGCGGTCGCCGCATTGATCGAGGGCCGCGTCGATGCGGCTTGGGCGCGGTGGGTGCGGCCGTGGACGCTGATGGCGTGGATTTTTCTGACGCTCGGCATCGCGATGGGATCGTACTGGGCCTATTACGAACTCGGCTGGGGCGGCTGGTGGTTCTGGGATCCGGTCGAGAACGCATCCTTGATGCCTTGGCTCGCGGGCACGGCGTTGCTTCATTCGGCAGTCGTGATGGAAAAACGCGACGCGCTGAAAGTGTGGACTATCCTTCTCGCCATCCTGACATTCTCGCTGTCGCTGCTGGGAACATTCCTGGTGCGCTCCGGTGTGCTGACATCGGTGCACACCTTTGCCAGCGATCCTGCGCGTGGTGTGTTCATCCTTCTTATCCTGTGTTTGTTTATCGGCGGCAGTCTGAGCCTTTATGCTTGGCGCGCGCCCGCGCTGAGGCAGGGCGGGTTGTTCGCGCCGATTTCGCGCGAGGGCGCGCTGGTGCTAAATAATTTATTTCTCACGACAGCCTGTGCGACCGTATTCGTCGGCACGCTCTATCCGTTGGCGCTTGAGGTTTTGACGGAGCAGAAAATCTCCGTCGGTGCGCCGTTCTTCAATCTGACCTTTGGGCCGCTGTTCGTGCCGCTCTTGATCGCCGTGCCGTTCGGAACGCAACTGGCATGGAAGCGCGGCGATATCGTCGGCGCCGCGCAGCGGCTGATGGCGGCTGGAATCGCGGGCCTTGTTGTGTTGGCTGCGGTTTGGGCGTGGACACGTGGCGGCAGCGCCTTCGCGCCGCTGATGATCGGGCTTGCGGTGTTCGTGATTGCAGGCGCCATCAGCGACATTGTGGAGCGTACGCAATTGTTCCGTGGGCCGCTTTCAATTTCCGCGCAACGCGCACGCGGTCTGCCGCGCTCGACTTGGGGTTCGGCGTTTGCACATGCTGGGCTTGGTGTCGCGCTCATCGGCATCGTTTGCGAGACGACCTGGAATTCGGAGCGCATTGCTGCGATGAAGCCCGGCGATGTCGCCAATGTCGGCGGTTACGAAGTGCGGCTCGACGATATTTCGCAAGCGCAGGGGCCGAATTATCGCGAACAGGTCACGCGGTTCAACGTCACGCTTGATGGCAGCCCAGTCGGCGTGATGACTCCTTCAAAACGAAATTTCACCACGCGCGGCATGTCGACCACTGAAGCTGCGTTGCTGACGCGCGGCGCGAGCCAGCTTTATATCTCGCTTGGTGACGCCAATCCCGACGGGTCAATCGCTGTGAGAATTTATCACAAGCCTCTAGTGCTTCTGATCTGGTTCGGGCCCGTGCTGATGGCGTTCGGTGGCTTGCTGTCGCTATCCGATCGACGTTTGCGCGTCGGTGCGCCGAAGCCTGCAAAATCTTCTGGTTCATTGCAGGCGGCGGAGTAGGCGATGACTCGCTTCGCGATTATTATTGCGCTGCTGCTGATAGCAACTCCGTCGGTGGTTTACGCTGTGCAACCCGATGAAATCATGGCGGACGCCGCGCAGGAATCGCGGGCGCGCAATCTGTCGCGTGAACTGCGCTGTATGGTTTGTCAGAACCAATCCATCGACGATTCAGACGCGCCGCTGGCGCGAGATCTGCGGCTACTGGTGCGCGAGCAGATCGCAGCGGGAAAAACCGACGCGCAAGTGCTGGATTATCTGGTGTCGCGTTACGGCGAGTTCGTGCTGCTCAAGCCGCGCGTCGAGAAGAGCACGCTGTTGCTCTGGCTGATTCCGCCATTTGTGCTCGTTGGAGGCGGTCTAGCGTTGTGGCTTGGCAATCGCCGACGCAACCGACGCAGTGCTGACGGCGATATTGCGACATTCCGCCTCACGCCGGATGAAGAAGCACGGCTGGAACGGTTGATTTCCGGCGAAAACCCGCCGAAACGGCCGGTCTAGGCATCCAAATTTATCCCCCTATTACAAAACATTAATTCCCCCGTCAGTGGCCGGTAAGGCCGCGTCCGCCATGTTCCAGAGCGACGGTGCCGCCTTCTCCGGAAGGATTGGGCACCACGAGATTCACGTTTCCCGCTCTCGCCCTCTGGAGATTTTCATGACCCGTCCTACCGATTTTTCGACTCTTCCGTCTTACAAAGCGCCTCGCCGTTCGCTGTTCTCGGCTCGCAAATTTGCGCTGATGGCCTCCGTCGTCGCTGGCCTTGGCGTTGCCGTTTACGGCATCAATCCCAATGGTAATGATTTCCTTACGACTGCTGCGCATGCGCAGGTCAACAAGGACGTCCGCCAGGTTCAGCAGCCGATTGGCTTTGCCGACATTGTCGAGCGCGTGAAGCCGTCTGTGATTTCTGTACGCGTGAAGATTGGCGAGAAGCAGGCATCAAACGAAGGCGGATCGGAAGATTCGCCGTTTCCTCCGGGGTCGCCAATGGAACGCTTCTTCAAGCGTTTTGGCGGTCCGGATGGACTGCCCGGCCAGAAAGGTCAGCGCGGTGGTCGTGGCGGTCAGATGACCGGCCAAGGATCTGGTTTCTTCATTTCGGCTGATGGTTTTGCCGTCACCAACAATCACGTCGTCGATGGCGCCGACAAGGTCGAAGTGACGACCGATGACGGCACCGTTCACACCGCAAAGGTGATCGGCACGGATTCTCGCACTGACGTTGCGCTCATCAAGGTCGATGGCGTGAAGGATTTGCCGTTCGCCAAATTGTCTGACAGTCAGCCGCGCATCGGCGACTGGGTGCTCGCAGTCGGCAATCCGTTCGGTCTCGGCGGCACCGTCACCGCTGGCATCGTGTCGGCACGCGGACGCGATATCGGCAGTGGTCCGTATGACGACTTCATTCAGATCGACGCGCCCGTCAACAAGGGCAACGTCAGGCGACGTGATGGGCGTTAACACCGCGATCTATTCGCCGTCAGGCGGCAGTGTCGGCATTGCCTTCGCGATTCCGGCATCGACCGTGAAAGCTGTCGTCGATCAGTTAAAAGCCAAGGGTTCCGTCAGCCGTGGCTGGATCGGTGTTCAAATTCAGCCGGTGACGCCTGAAATCGCAGACAGTCTTGGCCTGAAGAAGCCGGAAGGCGCGCTTGTCGCCGAACCGCAGGTGGGTGGCCCTGCCGCCAAGGCCGGCGTGGAATCTGGCGACGTGATCACCCGCGTCAACGATGTACCCGTGAAGGACGCACGCGAGCTGGCACGGACCATTGGCGGCATGGCTCCCGGCCAGACCGTGAAACTGGTTGTGGTCCACAAGGGTCAGGACAAGAATCTAAGCATGACGCTCGGCGAGTTGCCGAACGCCAAGCAGGCGAAGGCTGACACCGATCAGGACAGCGACGGCGGCAAGGCAACGAAGGGCACTTCCGTGCCAAATCTCGGCCTGACGCTCGCTCCGGCGAACAGCGTTGCGGGCGCCGGCAAGGATGGCGTGGTTGTGACGGGTGTCGATCCGAACAGCCCGTCGGCGGATCGCGGCTTCAAGGAAGGCGACGTCATTCTTGAAATCGCCGGCAAGCTGGTCGCATCGCCTGCAGAAGTCAGCGATGCGATGAAAACTGCCAAGGCCGACAACAAGAACAGCGTACTGGTTCGCGTGAAGTCGGGCGAATCGTCGCGCTTCGTCGCATTGCCGGTTGCAAAAGGATAACTAAGTAATTGTTTCCTTCGATGGAATACGCCCCCCTCCGTCGAAGGCCGCGCGGTCTCTCTCCAGTGATCGTGCATTCGGGCGGTGAAGTTTCCCCAGCTTCGCCGCCCGATTTTTTTTCCTTAGGTTTCTTTGGCGGTGCGCCGCCTTGCATGAGAGCGTTGGTCGCGTCATGGTAACAACCATTCAAGCCATTTCGGCTTCAACCGAATCAAAAATGCGATTGCTTATCGTTGAGGACGACCGCGAGTCGGCCGATTATCTCGTCAAGGCGTTCCGCGAGGTCGGCCATATTGCCGATCACGCCAGCGACGGCGAGGAAGGTCTCGCGCTCGCCGAATCCGGCAACTACGATGTGCTGGTAATCGACCGCATGCTGCCCAAGCGCGACGGTCTGTCGATCATCGGCACGCTGCGCGCCAAGGGAGATCGCACGCCGGCACTCATTCTATCGGCGCTCGGCCAGGTCGACGATCGCATCAAGGGCCTTCGCGCGGGCGGCGACGACTATCTGCCAAAGCCCTATGCATTCGCCGAATTGCTGGCGCGGGTCGAGGTCTTGTCGCGGCGCAACGGCGGACCGTCGGAACAAACTAGTTATCGCGTCGGCAATCTCGAACTCGACCGGCTGTCACATGCGGTGAAGCGGGACGGCACCGAGATCACGCTGCAGCCGCGTGAGTTTCGCTTGCTGGAATATCTCATGAAGCATGCCGGACAAGTGGTGACGCGAACCATGTTGCTGGAGAACGTCTGGGATTATCATTTCGATCCGCAGACCAACGTCATCGACGTTCATATCTCGCGGCTGCGCTCCAAGATCGACAAGGGCTTCGAGCGCCCATTGCTGCACACCATTCGTGGCGCAGGATACATGGTCCGTGACGGCATTCGGTAAGCTGGTCCGAACCACGGCGTTTCGGCTGACGCTGGTCTATCTGCTGCTGTTCGCAATCTTTGCGGCGTCGTTGCTGGGTTACTTCGCCTGGAATACGCGACGCATGATCACCGAGCAGATCGCCGAGACCGTCAACTCCGAATTGGTCGAACTCTCCTCCCAATTTCAGAGCGGCGGCATTCGCGGTCTTGCGTCCGCTATCGAGGCGCGCACGTTGCGTCCCGGCGCAAACCTCTACCTCGTCACCACGCCGCAAGGCCAGGGCGTTGCCGGCAACATCGCCTCGCTTGCTCCGGGCGTGATGGATTCTCCCGGCTGGGTGGAAACCGTCTATCAGCGCCTTCAGGAGACCGATAACGCCAAACAACATTTCGCGCTGGTGCGCGTGTCGCAACTCTCCGGTGGTTTCCGGCTGTTGATCGGCCGCGATCTTGAGGAGCGGCGCCGGTTGATCGGCATCGTCGCGCGTGCGGCGAACTGGTCCGTCCTTGTTGTCATTGTATTGGGACTCGCGGGCGGTGTTTTTGTTGCACGGCGGGTGCTGCGCCGGATCGATGCGATGACCGGCACGACCCAACGCATCATGGCCGGCGATTTATCCGAGCGGGTTCCGGTCGGACGCAGCGGCGACGAAATCGATCGCCTCGCTGAAAATCTCAATGCCATGCTGGAGCGCATCGAGGCGCTGATGGCGGGGCTGAAGGAGGTCTCCGACAACATCGCGCACGATCTCAAGACGCCGCTCACGCGCCTTCGCAATCGGGCCGAGGACGCACTCGCCAAGTCGAGCAATGAAGCCGAGTATCGTTCCGCGTTGGAACGGACCATCGAAGAATCCGACGGCCTGATCCGCACCTTTAATGCGCTGTTGATGATTGCGCGCGCGGAGTCAGGACAGGCCCGCGACAATATGACCGACTTCGATGCGGCGGAAATCGCGGGCGGCATTCAGGAACTTTACGAGCCGCTGGCCGAGGACAAAGGTCTAACGCTTGCTGTCAACGCCGAGCCCGCGACCATGCGTGGCAATCGTGAACTGATTAATCAGGCGCTGGCCAATCTGGTTGAGAACGCTATCAAGTATGGCAAACCGTTTAAGCCTGTTGAGGGCATCGGTCAGAAACCCGCTGACATTCTTATCGAGGCGCATCGCGACGGCGACAATATAGCCTTCAGCGTCACCGATCACGGTCCGGGAATTCCCGAAGCAGACCGCGCGCGTGCGGTCGAGCGATTTGTGCGTCTTGATACGAGTCGCACCCAGCCGGGATCGGGACTTGGTTTGAGTCTGGCATCCGCCGTCGCGACGTTGCATGGTGGCGACCTGCGACTCGCCGATAGCCAGCCGGGGCTGCGCGTGACGCTGGTCATTCCCAACCGGGATGTGGAACAAAAGGCTGCATGACTTCACCCGCGACGGGCCACGCGGATCAATCTTCTCTCGCTGCTCGTTTTGTCACCGGGCCGCAACTCTTCGCGCCTGATGAAGCCGCACGGCGGCTCGACGACATGCTTGGCGATATTGCGCCGGAGCAGGCGAGTGTGTTTCGCGATATCGGCGAGCGCTATCCGCAGGCGCAAATCGTCATGCAGGGGATCGCCGAGGCGTCGCCCTATCTGTTCGATCTCATCCGCGTCAGTCCGGAACGCGCCATTGCGCTCATGCAATGCGACCCCGAAGCGCGGCTCGCGGCGCTGATCGATGCAACGGTCACTGGGGTTGATGTCGACTCCAGCGAAGCTGACGCGATGGTGGTTCTGCGCCGCATGAAAGCGGAGGCGGCCCTTCTGATTGCTTTGTGCGATATCGGAGGCGTCTGGCCGGTGATGCGCGTGACACAGGCGCTGACGGATATCGCGAATGCTGCCGTGCAATGCGCGCTTCGATTCCTTCTGGCACAGGAGGTTTCGCGCGGAAAACTTCTCCCGCCAAATCCCGATCGCCCTGAAGACGGTAGCGGGCTCGTCGTATTGGCGATGGGTAAGATGGGCGCGGGCGAACTGAATTATTCCAGTGACATCGATCTGATTGTTTTTTACGACCTCGACGCGCCCACGCTCGCTGAAGGACTGGAACCGTCTCCGTTCTTCACCAAGATCGCGCAAGGCCTCTCACGCATGTTGCAGCAACGCACCGGCGACGGATACGTGTTCCGCGTCGATCTGCGGTTGCGGCCGGATCCGGCCTCGACGCCGCTGGCGATTTCGACCGCTGCAGCGCTTGATTATTATGAGCGCGAAGGCCGCACATGGGAACGCGCCGCGATGATCAAGGCGCGGCCCTGTGCCGGTGATCTCGTGGCAGGCGCCGCGCTGCTCGGCGAAATTTCCCCGTTTGTCTGGCGCAAGCATCTGGATTTCGCAGCGCTGACTGACGTCCACGACATGAAGCGGCAGATGCAAACCTATCGCGGCCAGACCGGTATCTCGGTGGAGGGGCACAATGTCAAAGTCGGCCGCGGTGGGATTCGCGAGATCGAGTTCTTTGCGCAGACGCAGCAGTTGATCGCGGGCGGACGTCATCCGGAATTGCGCGTGCGGCCGACGCTTGATGCATTGAAAATTCTGGCCGACAGCAACTGGATCACCGTTGAGGCTCGCCATGAACTAGCGGCGGCTTATGAATTCCTGCGCCGCGTCGAACATCGTCTGCAGATGGTCGCCGACGAGCAGACACAAGTTCTGCCGGCCGATATTGAATCGATGGAACGGTTTGCGAGATTCTTCGGCTATGCAGACCGTGCGGCTTTTGCGTCCGATCTTGTCGGGCATCTGGGTCGTGTGCAGACCCACTATGAAAAGCTTTTCGAGGGCGATCCGACTGGCACCGAAAAGTTGCCAGATGTCGATTACAATGCCGGCGCGGACGACAAGACACTCGCCGCACATCTCATTGCGCTCGGCTTCAAGAAGCCGAAGATGGTGGCGGAGACATTGCAGCGTTGGATCGGCGCTGAATATCGCGTGTTCAAGGTGGACGCGACGCGGCAGGCGTTCGTCGAATTTCTGCCGGACCTCATTCGGGGGCTGTCGCGCGCAGAAGAGCCGGACAATGGCGTTTTGGCTTTCGACAGCTTTTTGCGGGCGCTGCAACGCGGCGGCCGGTTGATCTCGCTTCTCGGTCAGAACAAGGATCTGGTTGCGCTTGTCGCGCTGGTGCTTGGCGCGGCACCCAGGCTCGCCGATATGCTGGCGCGTCAGCCGCAGATCATGGATGGGCTGATCGATCCGCGCTTTTTCGGTGCGATGCCGGATCAGAAAGAATTATCCGGGCGGCTTGCTGCAACACTTAAGGACGCAGACTCCTACGAAGAGTTTCTCGATCGGTTACGATTGTTCGGGCAAGAGAGCTTGTTTTTGATCGGTACGCGCATTCTGTCAGGCACCGTGTCTGCGCAGCATGCAGGTGCCGCCTTTGCGGATGTGGCCGAAGGCATTGCGCATACGGTGCACGTTCTTGTCGGCGATCAGTTTGCTGCCCAGCATGGCCGCATCGAGGGGCAGGAAACTGCCGTGATTGCGATGGGCAAACTCGGAAGCCGCGAGATGACGGCGTCGTCCGATCTCGATTTGCTGCTGATCTACGATTTCAACGAGGACGCGCCGGAATCGAATGGTGCGCGGGCTCTTCATGGATCGCAGTATTTCGCTCGCTTTACGCAACGTCTCATCAGCGCTTTCACGACCCGCACGAATTACGGCGTGCTTTACGAAGTGGACATGCGGTTGCGGCCTTCCGGTCGCGCAGGCCCGCTGGCGTCGCGTCTCGCAGCGTTTGCGTCATATCAGGAGACCGAAGCCTGGACGTGGGAACATATGGCGTTGACCCGGGCGCGGGTGATTTCGGCGACGCCTGCATTCCGGACCAAGATCGAGAAGGTCATTCGCGACGTGCTCATGCGGCCGCGTGAGATCGCAATCACCGCCAACGATGTTTCAGAAATGCGCCGCGCCATTGCGGAGGAAAAAGGTGAGGACGATATTTGGGATTTGAAAACCGCCGCTGGCGGCATGATCGATATCGAATTCATCGCGCAATATCTGCAACTTGTTCACGCGGCGACAAAGCCCGAAATCCTCAACGTCAACACGGTGCAGGTGCTGGACAATGCCGCCAAGCTTGGTGTGCTGCTGCAATCCGATACGGACATTTTGCGCGCGGCAGCCCGGCTGTATCATGATTTAACGCAAATTATCCGGCTCTGCGTCAGCGGCAAGTTCAAGCCTGAAACAGCCGGGGAAGATCTTTTGCGCGTCCTGACGCGCGCCGGGGACGCGCCTGATTTTTCGTCGCTGGAAGCGCGGGTGCGAGAGACACAGAC
>JAPLPA010000198.1:0-6725 GCA_026400415.1 Afipia sp.
TCGTTGCCGCCTATGAGGGTGTATCGAAGCCAAGCGGTTCGCCGAAGTCCTGACGCGTGAAAAATTCCGAGAGCCGAGAATCACAGCAACCGCGACCGATGCCAATATCCAATTCACCGGAAACAGAAATCCTCGTGACCGCCAAATGCTGGCAGAGCGAGAGCGGGGCGGAAGCCGCGATTCATCGCGCCATCGAAACGGCGGCAGCGATGGTCGATGCTGATACATTCGACGCAGAACTCGCGATCATGCTCACCGACGATGACGGCATCCGCACCCTCAACAAGAACTGGCGCGGGATCGACAAATCGACCAACGTGTTGTCATTCCCCGCATTGCAACCGGTCGGGCCGCACGACGACGACGCTCCGCGAATGCTCGGCGATATCGCAATCGCCTATCAGACGACGCGCGCCGAGGCCGAGGCCGAACACAAGCCGTTTGAAAACCATTTGAGTCATCTTGCCGTTCACGGCTTCCTCCATCTCCTCGGTTACGACCACGAGAAAGATGGCGACGCCGACATCATGGAAGAACTGGAGCGGAAAATACTTTCTCAACTCGGTATTCCCGATCCTTATGCAATCGACGGTCAGGTGAACTAGGTGCCCGATCAAGATAGTGAAAGCGTTGACGCAACACGGCAACTTGTCGCTGTGACGCAAGGCGAAGTGCTGCGGCCGTCGTCTGAACTTTGGCTGATGCGGGCGCTTCGCACATTGTTCGGATGGAAACCCGGATCGGCGCGCGCAGATCTGCAGGTGGTGCTCGATGCGTCTACCCCCGACGAGACCAGCTTCTCGACCACCGAGCGCACAATGCTGCGCAACATTCTTGGTCTGCACGACCGGCGCATCGCGGACGTTATGGTGCCGCGCGGAGATATCGTCGCGGTCAAGCGCGACATCTCATTGGGTGAGTTGATGAGCCTGTTTGAAAGCGCGGCGCATTCGCGTCTCGTCGTCTACAACGACACGCTCGACGACCCCGAAGGCTTCGTGCATATCCGCGATCTGCTCGGCCTCATAACGTCCAAGGCAAAAGTATCGGCGAAAGAAAAAAAAAAACGCAAGATCCCGCGGGTCTCGATTTGCGCTCGGTCAATCTCGGCATGTCACTCGCGGACGCCAACATCATGCGTAGACCGCTTTACGTTCCGCCTTCGATGCCGGCGATCGATCTTCTTGCGCAGATGCAGGCAACGCGCGTTCATATCGCGCTGGTCATCGATGAATATGGCGGAACCGACGGACTCGTCTCCATTGAAGACATCGTCGAGCAGATCGTCGGCGAGATCGACGACGAGCACGACAATGACGAAGCGCCTTCGGTCGCGCAGCAGGCCGACGGATCTTTCATCGCGGACGCGCGCGCCAGCCTTGAAAATGTGAAGACCGTCGTTGGCAAAGAATTCGATACCGGTGAGGCCGGTGAAGAGGTCGATACGCTCGGCGGTTATCTGGTGACTCAAGTTGGTCGCCTGCCGGTGCGCGGCGAAGTCATTTCCGGACCGGGCGATTTCGAGATCGAGGTGCTCGATGCCGATCCGCGGCGCGTCAAGCGCGTTCGCATCGGGACACGCAAAGAACGATCCAACCTTCGTCATCGCGAAACCCGCCGCCGGGAGGCTTCGGCCGACACGACAAGTCCGCAGCCAAGCCCCTCGCCGGACGCCGCCGACCGCACAGGAAAAAAATGACGTCGTTGCGCGCAATCACGTCCGAGATTGTTCTGGCGTGGGGCTGGAAGCGCGCCGTCTTTGCGTTTCTCAGCGGAGCCCTGTCGGCGCTGGCGATGGCGCCGTTCAACGCATGGCCGGTGCTGTTTCTGACGATGCCAGTGGCGGTCTGGCTGATTGACGGTGCAGGCGCGGGACGCGCAGGTGGCATTCTCGCCGCAGCAGTCAGCGGTTGGTGGTTCGGCTTCGGTTACTTCACCGCAGGACTTTATTGGGTGGGTTACGCGTTCCTTGTGGACGCGCAGACATTTGCGTGGCTGCTACCATTTGCGGTGATGGGGTTGCCGGCGGTCCTGGCGATCTTCATGGCGCTGGGTTTCGGCCTCGCGCGCGCGATCTGGACCAACGATGCTTCGCGCATTCTTGCGCTGGCGTGCGCCTTTACCGTCAGCGAATGGTTGCGCGGGCATGTCCTGACCGGATTTCCATGGAATACGCTGGGCTACGCGTTGACCGAGCCGCTCGCGCTGGCACAAAGCGCGTCGCTGATCGGGCTTTGGGGTTTGACGTTCATCACGGTCATCGTTTTTGCAAGTCCAGCGGTCTTGATCGACGAGCGCAGTAAATCGCGCGCATGGATGCCGTTGGTCTTGTCGATTCTCGTTCTCATGGCGATGGGAGCATATGGCGCATTACACCTGCAATCGAACCCGACGCGCCTTGTAGAGAATGTCAAACTGCGGCTGATGCAGCCGAATTTGCAGCAGGATGTGAAGTTTAACTACGCCGCCAAGCAGGAGGTGATGAACAAATACATTTCACTCTCCGATCGCGCGACGGGGCCACAATCGACCGGAGTGCGCGACGCTACGATTCTCATCTGGCCGGAATCCGCATTTCCGTTTTTCCTGGCGCGCGAAGCCGACGTCATGGCGCAGATCGCCAGCCTACTGCCGGATGGCACGATACTCATCACCGGCGCGATCCGGCCGCCGGATCAGCCTCCGGGACTGACGATTACACGCGCATACAATTCGATTTATGCCATCGACCATGACGGCACGATCCTGTCGGTCTACGACAAGCTGCATCTGGTGCCCGGCGGTGAATACCTGCCGTTTCAAAGCGCGATGGAAAAGCTCGGACTCGTACAACTGACGAAAGTTTCCGGCGGCTTCATTCCGGGTACAATTCGCCGCACCATGTCGCTGCCTAACGCGCCGCGCGTGCTGCCGTTGATCTGCTACGAGGCTATTTTTCCCGGCGACATCGTGCCGGGCGGCGACCGCCCCGGCTGGATCGTCAACCTGACGAACGATGGATGGTTCGGGATCAGTACGGGCCCCTATCAGCATCTCCAGCAGACACGCGTACGCGCAATCGAGGAGGGTCTGCCGATTGTCCGCACAGCAAATACAGGTATCTCAGCCGTCATCGATTCGATGGGCCGTATCGTCGCACGCCTCGATCTTGGCGTCGAAGGTGTGCTGGATTCTGGTCTACCAGCCGCCAGCGATCCGACGCCCTATGTGCGTTTTCGGGACATTCCCGTCGCAATTTTAGTCGTCCTGACATTGCTCCTTGTCTTTCGGCGCCGCATGGCGAAACCCAATCTTTAATCCGCCGTAGTTGCTCTGAAAGTTCAATTATGAAACCTTGGGTCAAGCGGGCCGGCCGGTATATTGATGCAGGGAAATGACTCGGGCTTAACTCAAATTCTTCATTCAACTCTCGGCATCCATTTGACCCTTAAGAAGCTGTTGGCGTATTTCGGCTTGGTTGCTTGCGATAACGAATTTTCGTTTCCGAACGCGGTCCATGGAGAAACACGATGACGCCCAAGGCGCCCAACCCTGTTGACAAATATGTCGGCAGCCGTGTGCGCATGCGCCGGATCATGCTCGGCATGAGCCAGGAAAAGCTCGGCGATTCGCTTGGCCTCACATTTCAGCAAGTCCAGAAATACGAAAAAGGCACGAACCGCATCGGTGCCAGCCGCTTGCAGCAGATTTCGGAAATCCTCCAAGTGCCGGTGTCTTTCTTGTTCGAAGGTGGACCGTCCGGTCCGCTCGTCGCAGGCGGAATGAGCGAGGCTCCATCGCCTGCCTATGCTTCGGATTTCCTCGCAACGTCCGAAGGTCTTGCGCTGGCGCGGGCCTTTATGAGCATCACCGATCCCAAGCTTCGCCGCAGCATCGTCGATCTCGTCGAACAGATGGCGTCGCGTGAGCCATCGGATCGGCGCTGAAGATTCCACGTGCGTCGGCCGCCGAAGTGCGGCAGACGGATCACCGATGGCACACGACCAAACATCTCACTCTGACGGGTTCCACGGCTCATTCTTCGGCCGCCGGAAGGGGCATAAGCTCCGCAACCATCAGACAGAACTTGTCGAGACGCTCTTGCCGCGTCTGGCGCTGCAGGTCGCAGAGCCGTGCAGCGTCAATGTGGACAGCCTTTTTGAAACCACCGTACGGAATGTCCGGCTTGAAATCGGATTCGGCGGTGGCGAACACCTGATTGCCGAAGCTCGCGCGAATCCAGCCACCGGCTTCATCGGATGCGAGCCCTACGTCAACGGCATGGCAAAAATTCTTGCGCAGATCGAGTCTCAGAATATTTCCAACATCCGGCTGTTCGCGGGCGATGCCGCGGAGCTTCTTTCATGGCTGCCCGCATCGAGTCTTTCGCGCATCGATTTAATTCATCCCGACCCTTGGCCCAAGAAACGGCACTGGAAGCGCCGTTTCGTGCAGGACGCAACGGTTGCGGCGATGGCGCGGTTGCTCACGCCGGACGGCGAGCTTCGATTTGTCAGCGATATCGACAGCTATTGTGCCTGGACGCTCGAGCGCCTGCTGCGCGCCAAAGACTTCCTATGGACGGCGGAGCGCGCCGATGATTGGCGGTTGCCGTGGCCGAATTACACCATGACGCGCTACGGCCGCAAAGCCGACCGCGAAGGCCGCAAGGCTGCGTATTTTATTTTCCGGCGGATGTGAAATTTTCGCGGTTTGCGATCAGGCCGATTTGGTTTTGTCGCGCGTGCGCCAGAACGTCAGCACCCGTTGCGCAGTGGCCTGCGACAAGCGCTCGAAATTGACCCGCGCTTCCTCGATATCCGGCCCTGACGGAATTTTACCTGGACCGAGCCGCAGCACGACCAGTGCCCGCACGGTTGCCCATTCCAAGCCGATCGATTTTCCGAGAATCAAAATCGGATCGTAGCGATCTCCCAGAACGAGCTGATTGACGGTGGATAGCCGCATGCCCGAAATCGCCGACAAAGCCGCAATGGCTTCCTCGTATTTGTGTTCCTTGGCAAATCCGAGAAGTGCTGCTTCGTTGAGATTGCCTTCCCGATGCAATGCGAGAATCGCGCGCTGCGCGGGAGCAAAGTCGCGGGTGACGAGCTGTGCCTTCGGCGCGCCGGAAATTTCGACCATCGCCTTGTTGATGGCGGCTTTTTGTTTCGGCTTGGCCACGTCGAACAATTTGCGGCGAACCATATCGACGGATTTCGACAGCAGCTCCTTGAGCGAGGTTGGCGATATGTCATCGCGCTGGCCAACGGTCAGCGCGAGCATACCGTCGTCGGTTGCGCGCTTGATCAATCCCGAATAGCCGCTCTCGGAAAATTGCGCACCTGCGTTTCCGGCGACGGTGCGAACGACATCGCGGTCGCCGCGCCGCAGGATCACATCGGTTATCGACGGCGAAAGCGTGGAGCGCTCGGAAATCGCAGCCAGATGCGACTGGCCTTTCATGCGCGCGATGTCGATCAGCGTCGGCTCATCGATCAGCGGCGAGTTGCTCAAAATCGGACCGGAGATTCGAATTTCATCTTCGCGCGCAAGCTGCTTCACAAGCGTGGGTGGCGCGTTGTCGAGTTTGGAGAGCCGCTCGGCAAGGTCGACGCGGGTCTCAACCTCGGTCGCCGGCACAAGGCCAATCAGAATGTCATCGAACAATTCGACATGCTGGGATTCGAAATGCTCAGCCCCCTGTAAAAACAGGCTCGAAATCCGCTCAATCGCCTCTGCACGCTTTTTGGGCGTGCCGTTTTTGACGATCTCGTCGAGTTCAGGAATGAGGGAAAAGGCTGCTGCCATGGTGGGCCCGATCGCAGGAGCGCGACCACCATTATCTACGGCTCCGAGGTGAAAGAAGGGTTAGCTAAACCTTGCGGAACCTGCCTCCAAAGGCCGTTAAACGCCCCGGAACGCCTTGCCGCCTCGGCCGAAAACCTCTATATCCTTCTGCAACATACAAATTCTCATACGATCACGTAGGAGAGTGGGCCCCTCGGGACCCGCTCTTTTTTGTTACCTGAACGGGCCGCCGGCGGCCCTATCCAGAACCAACAGAGCAATTTTGACCCTGAATATGACCAACCCGACGGATGCCCCAGCTGGGACCGATCAACATCATGAGCTTCTGGCCGAACCACGGCTTGTGGTTGAGCCGGGCTTGGGTGCGCGCGTTTCGGCTGTGGCTGGCCCAGTTCTTGAGGGCATGGGCTACCGGCTCGTGCGGATCAAGGTTTCCGGCGAGGCTGGCTGCACGGTGCAAATCATGGCCGAGCGGCCCGACGGCACCATGAAGGTCGAGGATTGCGAAGCGATCTCGCACGCTCTTTCGCCAGTGATGGATATCGCCGATCCAGTGCAGCGCGCCTATCGGCTGGAAATTTCTTCGCCGGGCATCGACCGGCCGCTGGTGCGCCGTTCCGATTTCGAGCGTTACGTCGGCCACCTTGTGAAAATCGAAATGGCAGTTGCGTATGACGGACGCAAGCGCTTTCGCGGCAAACTCGACGGCGTTGAGGCCGACAGCATTCGTATTGCACGCGACGACGCCCGTGAAGACAAGGACGCAACGGTCTTGCTGGCGATGGAAGACATTTCCGATGCACGGCTGGTTCTGACCGATGCGTTGATCGCAGAATCCATGCGGCGCGGGAAATCCGCTGCGCGCGACATTCGCGAAAATCTCGGCCTTGCGCCGCCGCCGCCGGAACACGCAAAAAAGGCCAGAGCGGAATTGC
>JAPLPA010000198.1:6748-14226 GCA_026400415.1 Afipia sp.
GCCAGAGCGGAATTGCCGATCTCGAAGAGCTTCAAACCAAAATTGAAACCAAAAACTGCGCCGAAGAATACCAAGGAACACCGTCTCGCCGCCGAAGCCAAAAAGCGCGCGGGCCTAAACGACACTCACGAAGGAGACTGAGCCATGGCAGCTGTCAGCGCCAATAAACTCGAGCTGTTGCAGATCGCGGACGCAGTCGCGCGCGAAAAGTCGATCGACAGAAGCATCGTGATCGGCGCGATGGAGGAGGCCATCGCGAAGGCAGCCCGCGCACGTTACGGTTCGGAAACCGACGTTCATGCAGAGATAAATCCAAAAACCGGTCAGCTCGCACTGTCGCGCCATATGCTGGTGGTTGATCTCGTCGAAAACGCCTCAAACCAGACGTCGCTGAAAGATGCGCAGCGAGCCAACCCGGGCGCTCAGGTCGGCGACACCATCGCGGATACGCTGCCGCCGCTGGAATACGGACGCATTGCCGCGCAAAGCGCGAAGCAAGTCATCGTCCAAAAGGTGCGCGAAGCCGAGCGCGACCGCCAGTATCAGGAATTCAAGGACCGCATCGGCGAAATCGTCAACGGCATCGTCAAGCGCGTCGAATATGGCAGCGTGATTGTCGATCTGGGGCGCGGCGAAGCCATCGTACGCCGCGACGAAATGCTGCCGCGTGAAGTGTTCCGCAACGGCGACCGCGTGCGCTCCTACATTTTCGACGTGCGTCGTGAAACTCGCGGGCCGCAGATCTTTCTGTCGCGCACCCATCCGCAGTTCATGGCGAAGCTGTTCGCTCAGGAAGTTCCTGAAATCTATGATGGCATCGTCGAGATTAAGGCGGTTGCCCGCGATCCGGGCTCTCGCGCAAAAATCGGCGTGATCTCGCGTGACTCCTCGGTCGATCCGGTCGGCGCCTGCGTCGGTATGCGCGGCTCTCGCGTGCAGGCGGTGGTAAACGAATTACAAGGCGAGAAGATCGACATCATTCCGTGGTCGCCTGACATCGCAACATTCGTCGTCAACGCGCTGGCACCTGCCGAAGTCGCGAAAGTCGTGATCGATGAAGAACGCGAACGTATTGAAGTCGTGGTACCTGATACCCAATTATCCCTTGCGATCGGACGGCGCGGGCAGAATGTGCGTCTTGCCTCGCAGCTCACCGGATGGGACATCGATATCCTCACCGAGCAGGAGGAATCGGAACGCCGTCAGGCCGATTTCGAGAACTCCACGCGCGTATTCGTGGAAGCCCTCAATGTCGATGAAGTCGTGGGTCAGTTGCTCGCCTCTGAAGGGTTTACGTCCGTCGAGGATTTGGCATTGGTCGATCCACGGGAACTGACGAGTATCGAAGGCTTCGACGAAGACACCGCGAATGAATTGCAGAGCCGAGCGCGTGAATATCTCGAGCAACTCGAGGCCGAGCTTGAAACCAAGCGAAAGGAACTGGGCGTGGAAGACGCTTTGACGACAGTGCCGGGAGTGACCTCGAAGATGCTGGTGAAGTTCGGCGAGAACGACATCAAGACCGTCGAGGATCTGGCCGGCTGCGCCACCGACGACTTGACCGGGTGGGTCGAGCGCAAGGATGGCGAGACCTCCAAGCATCCGGGCATTCTTGATGCGAACGAGATCTCGCGCGAAGACGCCGAGGCTCTCATCATGCAGGCGCGTCTTGCAGCGGGATGGATCACTGAAGCCGATCTGGCGAAACCCGCCGAGGAGGCTGAGGCCTCCGAAGAAAATCCGGCTTAAGGAAATGCCCAGCACATGCTCGCAATCGCTGATCCCAACGATCTCGATAATGGACCCCGGACCAAGTCCGGGGTCGAGCGGATGTGTGCCGTTACGCGGGAAGTTTCAGGCATCGATAATCTGATCCGGTTTGTTGTCTCGCCTTCGGGCGAGGTAATTCCCGACCTGAAACGAAAACTTCCCGGCCGCGGTTTGTGGGTTTCGCTGTCGCACGCCTCGGTCACCGATGCAGTTCGGCGCGGCGTTTTCGCCAAAAGCTTCAAGCGCGACCTTAACGTCTCCAAAACCCTCGCTGACGATGCGGATGTCCTCATGGTCCGGGGTCTCACCGAGGCGCTGGCCATGGCGGCAAAAGCCGGCCAGGTCGTCTGCGGATTTGCAAAGGTCGAGGCAGCTATCGAGAGCCGGCAGGCTGTCGCCGTGATTCACGCGACCGACGGGGCTAACGACGGAATCCGCAAGCTGAACGGCAAAATAGAAGGCGTGATGCGAAGAAATGCCGCCGATTCGGCCGATTTTCCGGTTGTCAGTGTGCTGAGCAGCGATGAATTGGATTTGGCACTCGGGCGGGCAAATGTGGTACATGCTGCCCTGCTCGCGGGCCCGGCAAGCAAGACCTTCTTAGCTCGTTGCCAAATGCTGATCCGATACCGGATGACTGCAGGCAACAAGGTGAGCGGCGCGACACGAAATGACACTAGAGACTTCACTTAAGACATCGGGCCGGGCAGGCACGATTGGCACGCGAGCAAAACGAACGAGATTGGGACTGCTGAATGGCCGATAACGATTCTGGCGACAAAAAAGCGGGCGTCGCTCCGAAGAAGACTCTGTCGCTGAAGCCGAGGATAGAGACCGGCGTCGTTCGCCAGAGTTTCAGCCATGGCCGTTCCAAACAGGTTGTGGTCGAAAAGAAAACCAAGCGGCGGCTCGCGGGCGATCCAGCTCCGGTTGTCGAAGCAGCACCCTTGCCCGTCGCAAAGGAAGCGCCAAAGCCTGTCGTCGCCAAAGCGCCTGCGAAAGCAGCTCCCCGTTCCGGCGTGCTGTTAAAGACGCTCACTGACGACGAGCAGACTGCGCGCGCCAGCGCACTTGCGGATGCGAAAGTCCGAGAAGAAGAAGAGCGCAAAATTGCTGAAGCTGAAGCAATCCGGCGTAACAGCAAAGAAGGCCGCGAACAGGCAGAGCGTGAAGCCGCCGAAGCTCGCCGTAAGGCTGAAGACGATCGCCATCGTGCCGACGAGGAAGCAAAGGCAAAGGCTGAACGCGAAGCCAAAAAACGATTCGGCGAAGCCGAAGCGAAGTCCGCTGCCGCGCGGCCGGGTGCTCCGGCTGCTCGTGCACCTGGCGTTGCATCCGACGGCTCCGATGAAGACGAAGGCCCGCGCCAGATTCGCCGCGGCCCTGGCGGCGTTGCACGTCCCGTCATGGCGCCGAAGCCGACGCACAAACCAGGTCCCGCGAAAGAACGCGGTCGCTTGACGTTGTCGACGGCACTGAACGCCGGCGACGTGCGCGAACGGTCGATTGCCTCTTTCCGTCGCCGCACGCAACGCCTAAAGGGCCATGCGTCGAACGAGCCGAAAGAAAAACTGATCCGCGAAGTCGTGATCCCAGAAGCAATCACGATTCAGGAACTCGCCAACCGTATGGCCGAACGCGCCGTGGACGTCATTCGCCTGCTGATGAAGCAGGGCCAGATGGTGAAGATCACCGACGTGATCGACTCAGATACTGCACAACTCGTTGCCGAAGAAATGGGCCACACCGTCAAGCGCGTGGCAGCGTCTGACGTTGAAGAAGGCCTGTTCGACGTTGCCGACGATCACGCGACTGATACGACGCCCCGCGCGCCGGTCGTCACCGTCATGGGCCACGTCGATCACGGCAAGACGTCGCTGCTCGATGCGCTGCGTCACGCAAACGTCGTCCGCGGTGAAGCTGGTGGCATCACCCAGCACATTGGTGCGTACCAAGTCACGTCGCCTGAGAGCGGGAAGAAAATCACTTTCATCGACACGCCGGGCCACGCAGCGTTCACCGCGATGCGTGCGCGCGGCGCGAAAGTCACAGACATCGTCATTCTTGTTGTGGCCGCCGATGACGGCGTGATGCCGCAGACCATTGAGGCGATCAATCACGCCAAGGCCGCCAAGGTGCCGATGATCGTGGCGATCAACAAGATCGACAAGCCGGACGCCAAGGCCGAGCGCGTGCGTACTGAACTGTTGCAGCATGAAGTACAGGTCGAATCTTTTGGCGGCGACGTCGTCGACGTCGAAGTCTCGGCGAAGAACAAGACAAATCTCGACAAGCTGCTCGAGATGATTGCGCTGCAGTCCGAGCTGCTCGATCTCAAAACCAATCCGGATCGTCCCGCCGAAGGCTCCGTGATCGAAGCGAAACTAGATCGCGGTCGTGGTCCAGTCGCAACAGTTCTCGTTCAGCGCGGCACCCTCAAGGTCGGCGACATCATCGTTGCAGGTGCCGAGATGGGCCGCGTTCGTGCGCTCATCAACGATCAGGGCGATACCGTCGAAGAAGCCGGCCCATCGGTGCCAGTGGAAGTTCTCGGCTTTAATGGGCCGCCGGAAGCCGGCGACCGTCTTGCAGTTGTCGAGAACGAAGCCCGCGCCCGCGAAGTCACCAGCTATCGCGCGCACGCCAAGCGCGAGAAGTCGGCAGCCTCAGTATCCGGCATGCGCGGCTCGCTCGAGCAGATGATGTCGCAAATTAAAACGACGGCGGGCCGCAAGGACTTCCCGCTGATCATCAAAGCCGACGTGCAGGGCTCACTGGAAGCTATTCTGGGTTCGCTCGAAGAGCTCGGCACCGAAGAGGTTGCAGCGCGCATTCTTCATGCAGGCGTCGGCGGCATCAGCGAATCCGATGTCACGCTGGCCGAAGGTTTCAACGCCGCCATCATCGGCTTCAGCGTCCGCGCCAACAAGGAAGCGGCCGCAACCGCCAAGCGCAACGGCATCGAAATCCGCTATTACAACATCATCCACGATCTCGTGGACGACGTGAAAAAAGCGATGTCGGGGCTGCTCGCACCGACGCTGCGTGAAACCATGCTCGGCAATGCGCAGATCCTCGAAGTCTTCAACATTTCGAAGGTCGGCAAGATTGCAGGCTGCCGTGTCACCGACGGCACCGTGGAACGCGGCGCGAATGTGCGCCTGATCCGCGACAACGTCGTTGTGCATGAAGGCAAGCTGTCGACACTCAAGCGCTTCAAGGACGAAGTGAAGGAAGTGCAGTCCGGTCAGGAATGCGGCATGGCATTCGAGAATTATCAGGACATGCGTGTCGGCGACGTGATCGAATGTTACCGCGTGGAGACCATTCAGCGCTCCTTGTAAGTCCAAGTCTTGCAGGCGCGTTTTACTCTCCAAATTTAGCCGTTACTTCTGGGTTATTCCCGGACGTTCACGACTAAACCTTCAATCGCAAGGCATAGATGTCCGCGACACGCGCGGGCATGACGGAATTTTTGAGAAACACCAATGGCCTCACGCAAAAAAGACAGCGATCCTCGCGGCGGCACGACGGGTGCCTCTCAGCGACAGTTGCGCGTCGGCGAAATTATCCGTCACGCCATCGCAGATATTTTGGCGCAAGGCGGCGTGCATGATCCCGCGCTCGAAGGCCACATCATCACTGTGCCCGAGGTGCGAATGTCGCCCGATCTCAAACTCGCGACCATCTACGTCATGCCGCTCGGCGGACGCGGCATCGAGGATGTCGTGGCAGCACTTGAGCGCAACAAGAAGTTCCTGCGCGGCGAAGTCGCGCACCGCGTTAATCTAAAATTTGCACCTGATCTTCGCTTTCGCGTTGACGAACGATTCGACGAAGCGGAACGGATCGAGAAATTATTGAGAACACCTGCGGTCCAACGCGACCTCAAAACAGATTCGGACGAAACCTGATGACTGCGACCACTCCGGCGGGCGGGAGCGCGCCGCAAAAAGACGATTTAAACGCGCGGCCTGAAAATAATTTTTCTGCTCCCGCAGACGCAAATCCGCCCCGCGGCGGCAAGCAATCGCGTCAAGGCCAGCCGCGCCGCGACAAATTCGACGTCCATGGCTGGGTCATTCTCGACAAGCCTATCGGCATGACATCGACCCACGCTGTCGCGGTCGTAAAGCGCCTGTTCAGCGCCAAACGCGCGGGCCATGCCGGTACGCTCGATCCTTTGGCGACCGGTGGGTTGCCGATTGCGCTCGGCGAGGCGACGAAGACGGTTCCTTATGTGATGGATGGTCGAAAGCGCTATCGCTTCACGGTTTGCTGGGGTGAGGAACGCGACACCGACGACACCGAAGGCCGTGCGACACAAACCAGCGACGCGCGCCCTGAAGAGCAAGCCATCCGCGCTCTGCTGCCGCAATTCACCGGCACCATCGAGCAGACCCCGCCGCAATATTCGGCCATCAAGATCCAGGGCGAGCGGGCGTATGACATAGCGCGGGACGGCGAGGTCGTACCGTTGCAGCCCCGGCCGGTCGAAATTCACGAATTGACCCTTGTGGACCACGGAGCGGATGGCCGCTCGGTGTTCGAGGCCGAATGCGGCAAGGGCACCTATGTGCGGGCGCTGGCGCGCGATATGGGCCGGATTCTGGGCTGTTATGGGCATATTTGCGCGCTCAGACGCACACTTTGCGGGTCTTTTGACGAATCGGACATGATTCCGCTGGAAGAATTGGAGGGCCTATGCAATAGAGCGGCGTCTGGCGAGGGCAACCTTGCCGACGCGCTTTTGCCCGTTGAGACCGCGCTGGACGACATCCCGGCACTGGCCGTCACACGGGCGGATGCCGCAAGGCTCCATAGGGGCCAAGCGGTTTTGTTGCGCGGACGGGATGCGCCAAATTCAAGCGGCACAGTCTATGTCACCGTCGGAGGCCGGCTTTTGGCCCTCGCCGAAATTGGCAATGGCGAACTCATCCCCAAGCGCGTGTTCAACCTGACCGGGCTGACAGCCAGCACCGGCCGCAACGAGGAAGTTTGACGATGTCGATTACCGCAGAACGCAAAGCGGAAGTCATCAAGACGAATGCCAAGAAATCCGGCGACACCGGTTCGCCTGAGGTTCAGGTCGCGATCCTTTCGGAACGCATCGCCAACCTCACGAACCACTTCAAGACCCACGGCAAGGATAACCATTCGCGCCGCGGCCTCCTGAAGCTGGTGGCGACGCGCCGTTCTCTTCTCGATTACGTGAAGAAGAAGGACGAAAAGCGTTATCAGTCGCTGCTCGATAAGCACAACATTCGCCGCTAAATTCACGCGCGCAGTTTGCGCGCGTTTTCGCATCGTCGTTTTGGAAAACGGCGGTGCGGCGTGTCCAGCAGCAATCCGGCGGCTGGGCGATAACGGGTAACATGCCCGTACCATCGGAAGGATGGACGCCATTTCAAATTCAAAGACCATGGCAGGATGGCCGGACGCTGATATCGCATCAGCGTCTCGCAATCTTGCGCATGGTTTTTGCGTTTCTGGCGTCCGTTCTTTTGTGAACAATGAAAGATAAAGACAATGTTTAAGCCTCATACAGTCGAAATCGATTGGGGTGGACGTCCACTCAAATTGGAGACCGGCAAGATCGCGCGTCAGGCCGATGGTGCCGTGATGGCGACCTACGGCGAGACCATCGTGCTCGCCACCGTCGTCGCTGCGAAAACTCCGCGCGAGGGCGTCGATTTTCTGCCGCTGAC
>JAPLPA010000504.1:0-1292 GCA_026400415.1 Afipia sp.
AACGCTCGATCACCCATTCGAGCGCAGGCTTGCCGTTGACAACGTACTCCAGCGCCTCCGGCGGGATACCCGTCAGACTGATGCGGCTGTTGTAGACTAACGTGGTTTTGTCGTCGGTCAGCTTGCCGTCCACGCGCTTACGCGCCCACGCCATTTTTTGCACTCGGTACAGTGCAGCCTCGCCGAGGGGCAATTCGCCGACCTGCGACAGCGGATAAGGCTCCACGGTTTCATAGTTCAGGTGCCAATATGCAAGTTCACGTCCCGCTTTGCTGAAGGCCCAGAAGTCCTTGGCGAACGGGATGCGCGGCAGCTGCTTTTTCAGGTCGGCCTCGAACCGGGTCTTGTATTCGGGCGAGTGCAATAGGCCGTAGACGTAATTGAATAGGTCTTCTTTGCCGATGCTGTCGTCGGCATAGGTCTTGCGGAAGACAGCGAGCGAGGAATCGGTGATCGCGTCACGGCGGATGTAAGGCTCCGTGCTTGCCTTGCCGAGCAAATCATCTTTCGGGGCTTCCTCGTAATAGTAGAGCGGGAAGCATTGGCTGGTATCGTGCAAGTGCAGGTTCGGCACGCAATCCGTGAGTACAGCGGAAAAGCTCTTGCTTGCGCCTACGCCCGTGACGGAGATAACAAGATTTTCTGGACATTCACTTGGGAATAAGCTGGGCATCCTATAAACGCGCTGATTGAACGTCCGGTTGAAGTACATCCGCTCCTTCGTGTAGGGCCTATACAGTCCCACACCGATGAATCTATCGTCGAACTTGTGCGGTTTGTTTTTGCGCACATCGTCTTTGATGTTGTCTGTCCAGCTAATCTTCTTCGGGTTGGTATCAATCACGTCCTCAACCTTTAGCGACTCGCCCGTCGCGTGCTTAGTTACCTTGGCGTAGGCGACACGCTGCTCGTTGTAGAAATCAATCATGCGGTTCATGTTGTTGGCTAGCTGCTGGCGTGAGAAATTGTAGGCCCAAGCATCGCGGTTGGTTTTCACGCCGCTTGAATAGGTCTCGAACAGCCGCAGTGCCTTGTCGTCATCCTTGTCGCCCAGGACCATGAACTTAGCGAAGGCCGGGTCGCGGACATTTATCCAGTCACCGTGTTCGTTGGGCGTGACGCCTCGCCACGGGATGTTTTCCACGCTGGCAAAGTCACTGACGGTTTGCAGCTTTTCCTTTTGGTCAAGGTAATCGCCGATGTCGTGATAGTGGATGCTGCCATCGCCGGGTTTGGCGGCGTCCTTCACCAGCAACGTGATGGCGACCGGGGTGCGCGTGCCAGCGCCGAAG
>JAPLPA010000504.1:1321-4993 GCA_026400415.1 Afipia sp.
GCGCCGAAGACATTGCCCTTTTCCTTTTGCCGCTGCTCGCCGGACGTTCGCGCATTGCCCCGCAGATTGAACACATAGATCTGGCTGAACTCCGCTAGCAGCGTCTTGCGCAGGCCGTCTGCTGCGTTTCCGTCGATGAAGCCGCCATTGGTGACGAAGCAGACGATGCCTTTGTCCTTGATGCGGTCGCTGGCCCAGCGGATGGCACGAATGTAACTGTCGTAGAGACTTTGAACCAACGTTGCGCTTGACCGCGCCGCATAGGTAGTACGGATGCGCTCGTCCAAGTGGAGATACTTGACCTTTTGATTGTCGTCGTTCTCGCTGTCTTGCCCCACCGAATATGGCGGATTGCCGACGATGACGCGGATGTCTACGTTGTTCTGCTTCACCGCGCGTTTGTTGTTGTCCGGGAAATACTGTTCGTCCATCGGCTTGCCTTCCGTCAGTTGGAAGGTATCGGTGAGGACAATGCCCTCGAAGGGCTCGTAATCCACCTTCACGCCAGTGCGCGTGGTTTGAAGTGCCAGATGGTAGGCGTATTCGATGTTCACCGCCGCGATGTAGTAGGCCAGCAGAACGATTTCGTTGGCGTGCAACTCGCTCCTGAACTTGCGCTCCAGGTCTTGCGGCGCGATGAGGCCGCCTTGCAGCAGGCGAACGATGAATGTGCCTGTGCCCGTGAACGGGTCGAGCACGTGCACGCCGGGGGCGCTGAGACCAACGCCAAACTCCTGTTTGAGGGCGTAGTCCGCGCTCTTGAGAATGAAGTCCACCACCTCGACGGGCGTATAGACGATGCCCAACCGCTCAGACATTTTGGCAAACGCCGTGCGGAAGAACTTGTCGTACAGTTCGATGACGATGCGCTGGCGCGCCTCGGCAGCCTTTGCCGGTTCCAGCCCTGCGATGTCGATACCCGCTTTCTGCCGTACACTTTCGTAGAATTTTTGCAGCGCGGCTGGTTCCTTCGCCAGCCCATTGTCGCGCAGCACATCCAGCATCCGCTGCATCGATTTGGAAACAGGATTGTTCTGCGTAAAGGCATAACTCTCGAACAGTGCGTCGAACACCGGCTGGGTGATGAGGTGCTGGGCCAGCATTTCGATGGCGTCGGCTTCAGATACCGCTGGATTGAGGTTGCCGCGCAGGCCGGTGAGAAACTTGTCAAAGGCAGCGCGAGCTTTGCCACCGACCTTGCCGTCGGCCTCCAGCAGCGCCTTGATGCGGGTGATCTGCTGTTCCGCAATCTGCGCCACATCGCGCGCCCAGGACTCCCAATAGCGGCGATCGCCGACCTTGAGAACGATGCGGGCAAATATTGCGTCGCGCCATTCACCGAGATTAGGGAAATCCAGTTGTAATTGTGTGCCGCGATTGCCCGCATCGCGGCCGCTGGTTCCATCATCGTTACCGGCATCGCCCGTGCCACCGCTTACACCGATGATGCTGATGTTGGCGGGCTTCTTGCCTGTCAGATCTATTTGATTGATGGCGGCTTCGATCCGCTCATCATGTGAACGCAGCGCCTGCAAGGTCTGCCAGATGACCTTGTATTTATCGTTGTCTTTCAGCGCCTCTTCAGGCGAAGTGTCCGCCGGGATGCCGATAGGCAGGATGATGTAGCCGTATTTCTTGCCCGGTGCGCGGCGCATCACGCGGCCCACCGCCTGCACCACATCCACCACCGAATTGCGCGGATTCAGGAACAACACCGCGTCCAGCGCAGGCACGTCCACGCCTTCGGAGAGGCAGCGGGCATTGGTGAGGATACGGCAGACGTTGCCGCCTTCCCCATCGCTCTCCTCGGCAACTGTGGCATCCGCTTTGAGCCAATCCAGCAGCTTGGAGCGCACCAGTGCATTCATCGTGCCGTCAACATGATCGGCTTCGCAGCGCAGCAGCGCGCCACGCTGGTGTTCGGGCGCTTGCTCGATGTACTTGTCCACGATGCCCGCAAACAAATCCTTGATCTGCTTGCTGGCCGCGATGCTCCGGCTAAACGCGACGGCGCGGCGCATGGGCGCGGTGTCGGCGGCGAGCACATCAGCATCGCCCCGCGCCATGCGCTTGCCCAGACCATTCCAGCAGCCGGTGATTTTCACCAAGTCAGTGAAATAGTCGTCGTAGGCTTTACCCTTTTCTTTGCTGGCTTTCGCCAACTCCTGCTGAAAGGTCTTGCTGACGAATTTTTCATCGACAGCGAGAACCATCACCTTGTAATCGGTCAGCAGTTCGCGGCTGATGGCTTCACCGAAGCCCAGGCGGTGCAGTTCGCGCCCGTAGAGGCTTTCGTCATCCATCGAGCAAAGCTCAGCGGCTGCTTCTTTCGCCTTGCTCTTGGTCGCATCCATGTAGATGCGCGGCGTGGCCGTCATGTAAAGGCGCTTGGCGGCCCGGATGTAGGCGGTGTCATGCACCTTGACGAAATGGCTTTCGTCCGCGCCCGCCAGCGTGACGCCGGTGGTGCGGTGCGCTTCGTCGCAAACGATGAGGTCGAAGGCTGGCGCGCCGTGCTTCTTCTGCGCCTCGTGGATGGTGGCAATGCTCTGGTAGGTAGAAAACACCACCGTCAGCGGACGGGCCTGTTCCGGCGCGGTCAGCGCGGCTAGTTGCTTGGCGAGTTTGCGCGCATCCGTCGTCGCAGGAAACGGCAGGTCATGGACGCGGATGTCTTCCGTGTCCTCGGAAGCGGCTTTGCCGACGGCCGTATCCGAACAAACGGCCAGCGCGTGCATGGGCAGGCTGGATTCGGCAGTCCACTCCTTGAGCGATTGGGAGAGAAGTGCAATCGAGGGAACCAGAAAGAGGATGAGACCACTAGATGCTTGCGTCGCGGCGTAGGATTCAGCGATCTTCAGCGCGGTAAAGGTCTTGCCCGTGCCGCAGGCCATGATGAGCTTGCCGCGCTCGGCTTCTTTCAGCCCAGCCAGCACGTCCTTGATGGCCTCCTTTTGATGCTCGCGCGGCTGCTTCTTTTCGCGCAGCTTCATCTTGTCGGGGCGCGACAGGCTGAACTTGCTCCAATCGACTGCGCTATCTTCGAGGTCTTGCAGGCGGATGCGGATGCAAGGCACGCGCTCATCATCCAGCAGCGGTTCGGCGTTCTTTGACCAGTTATCCGTCGTCGTCACGACGATGCGACTGGAGAACGGTGCTCTGGCCGAAGTGGCAAAGAAACTGTCGAGATCGGCCTTCTGGATGGTGCTGTCGGGGTCGTAGAACTTGCACTGGATGGCGCACAGCCCGCCGCCAATGCGTTCCTCAGCCACGAGGTCGATACCCGTGTCGGGCTTATTGCCCCGGCCCGGCCACTCCGTCCACAGCCAGACATTGCTAAAACGGTCTTTGTAGTAAGGCTCTGTCACCAGAAAATTGGCGAACAGGCGCTCGAACTTGTCCCCCATGTCGCGCTTGCTGTGCGCGGCCTCGCGAAATTCAGCGAGAATGTCGTGAATGGTGGACATGTTTCCGAATCCCCCCGACTGTTCCATACCAATTCTACTCGCTCAGAAAGCGATGACAGGTCAACTCTTGACGTTGGGGGGAGATGAGATCGGCGGACAGGAAGGGCGGCGTCAGGCCACCGCCTGCCTTATCGGCAGCACCTTCCCTTCGCTGGACTGCATGGCGTCCAGCAGGTCCGCCCATTCCTGCATCATGCTGCGACGC
>JAPLPA010000089.1:0-33183 GCA_026400415.1 Afipia sp.
AGCTCGAGCCCCGGCGCCATGAAGTTCGGATCGACGCCGACGATGCGCACGATCTCCTCGACGATGTCGGCCTTGCCCTCGATGTCGGGCCGCCACGATGGCGCAGCGACCTTGACGCGGGTGTCCTGTCCGGCGACGAAAAAGCCGAGCTTGGTGAGCACGCGCCGCATCTCGATCAGGTTCAGGTCGAGGCCGGCGAGCCGCTTCAATTCGCTGGTCGGGAAGTCGACGACCTTGTCGGGCGCTTCGGCCTTGCCGACGGTGACGATCTCCGACGGCGTGCCGCCGCAGAGCTCGATCACCATCTGCGTGGCAAGCTCGAGCCCCGGCGCCATGAAGTTCGGATCGACGCCGCGCTCGAAGCGGTAGCGCGCGTCGGAGTTGATGCCGAGCTTGCGGCCGGTCTGGGCGATGTTGATCGGCTCCCACAGCGCCGATTCGATCAGCACATCGGTGGTGCCTTCGTCGCAGCCCGACGCCTCGCCGCCCATGATGCCGGCGAGCGATTCGACGCCGTTGTCGTCGGCGATCACGCACCTGGCGGTGTCGAGCGTGTACGTCTTGCCGTCGAGCGCGAGCAGCGTCTCGCCACTTTTTGCACGGCGCACGACCAGATTGCCTTTGACCTTCTTGGCGTCGAACACATGCAGCGGCCGCGCGCGGTCGAAGGTCATGAAGTTGGTGATATCGACCAGCGCGTTGATCGGGCGCAGCCCGATGGAGGTGAGGCGCTTTTGCAGCCATTCGGGCGACGGGCCGTTCTTGACGCCGCGCACCAGACGCAGCGCGAATCCGGGGCAGAGTTTTTCGTCTTCGATCTTCACATTCACGGGGCAAGGAAACTCGCCTTTGATCTGCTTGGATGTCGGAGGCGGCGAGATCGCGCGCGACGCCGTTGACGCCGGTGCAGTCCGGACGGTTCGGCGTCAGGTTGATCTCGATCACCGGATCACCGAGGCCCGCGTAATCGGCGTAGGGCTTACCGACCGGTGCGTCGGTGGGCAGCTCAATAATGCCGTCGTGATCGTTGGAGAGTTCAAGCTCGGCAGCCGAGCACAGCATGCCGTGCGACTCGACGCCGCGAATGTTGCCGACGCTCAACGTGATGTTTTTGCCCGGAATATAAGTGCCAGCGGGAGAGAACACGCTGAGCATTCCGGCGCGCGCGTTCGGCGCACCGCACACGACCTGCAACGGCTTTCCGTCGCCTTGGTCTACCATGCACACGCGCAGGCGGTCCGCATTGGGATGCTGTTCGGCGGAAATGACTTTGGCGATCACGAACGGCGCGAGCGCCTTCGCCTTGTCGTCGATGCGCTCCACCTCAAGCCCGATCATGGTGAGCTTGTCGGCGAGTTTTTCCAACGGCTCGTCGGTGTCGAGATGGTCTTTCAGCCAGGAGAGGGTGAACTTCACGTGCTCAACCCTCCACTGAGCGTCGGCACGTCGAGCGGCTTGAAGCCGTAGTGATTGATCCAGCGCACATCAGATTCGAACATCTGGCGCAGATCGTTGATTCCATATTTCAGCATAGCGACGCGATCGATGCCCATGCCCCACGCGAAGCCCTGATACACATCGGGATCGATGCCGCAGGCGCGCAGCACGTTCGGATGCACCATGCCGCAGCCGAGAATCTCCAGCCAGTCGTTGCCCTCTCCAAAGCGAATCTCGCCCTTGTCGCGGCGGCACTGGATGTCGACTTCGAGCGACGGCTCGGTGAACGGAAAGAACGACGGGCGGAATTTCATGTTGACGTTATCGACCTCAAAGAACGCCTTGCAGAATTCCGCGAGAATCCATTTCAGATGGCCGAGGTGCGAACCCTTGTCGATCACAAGGCCTTCGACCTGATGGAATTGCGGTGTGTGGGTCGCGTCAGAGTCGATGCGATAGGTTCGGCCCGGACAGATCACGCGGATCGGCGGCTTGTTGTTCAGCATCGTGCGCACCTGCACGGGCGAAGTGTGCGTGCGCAGCAGAAGCCGTTCGCCATCGGGCTTGCGGTTGAAGAAGAACGTGTCGTGCATTTCCCGCGCCGGATGGCCTTCGGGGAAATTCAGCTTGGTGAAATTATAATCGTCGGTCTCGATGTCCGGCCCTTCGGCGACGGAAAATCCCATGTCGGCGAAGATGGTGGTGATCTCGTCCCACACCTGCGTCAGCGGATGAATGCGGCCAAGCTCTGCGGGTGTCTCGCGCGTCGGCAGCGAGACGTCCATCGTCTCCAAAGCGAGGCGCGAATCGAGTGCTGCGTTTTTCAGAATGTCGCGGCGCGCCGTCAGCGCATCAGTGACTTTGTCTTTCGCGAGGTTGATCTTCGCGCCTTCGGTCTTTCGTTCGTCCGGCGACATCTTGCCGAGCGTCGCCAGCAGCGCGGAGATCGATCCCTTCTTGCCGAGCGCGCCGACGCGCACGGCTTCGAGTGCGGCTTCGTCGCTTGATGCGGCAATCGCAGAGAGAATTTCGGATTCGAGCTTATTGAGATCGGACAAAGTCAGTCACTCCGGCATCACGAATAAATCGGTGTCGTACGGCTTGCCGCCGGCCTGCGTCAGCATCGCATGAACCTGACCGCGATGGTGGGTCTGGTGGTTGAATAAATGCACCGTCACTTCCCATGCGGGCTTGGTCACGTCTTTCTGCATCGCGCCGGAGAACCAGCTCACATCACTCGCCAGCCATTCGTCCTTTAGGCCATCCGCCCACGCGACGATGCGCTTGTCCATCGCTACGCGTTTCGCTTTCAGGTCGTCCCAATCGGGAAACAGCGCGATGGATTCCTGGATGCTGCCGGGAGGGCGTTCGAGTTGCTCGAACCGGCTCATCCATTGGCCGTCGCCCCACAGGATATGACTGAGCGTGCCGTGGATCGATTTGAAGAACGCACCGCGATCCGACCGTCTCTCGGAATCCGAGAGACGATCCGCAGCACCGTAGAGACTTTCGTTCTGCCAGCGATTGTACCGCGCCATTCGCTGAGCGTAGGCGGGGTTCACCATGGCTCGCTCCGAAGGCGTTACGCCGCGAGTGCGGCTTTGGCCTTTTCGGCAATCGCCGCGAATGCCGCAGGCTCGTGAATCGCCAGATCCGACAGAATTTTGCGGTCCGCAACGACGCCCGACTTGGCGAGGCCGCTGATGAAAACGCTGTAGGTCATGCCGAGCGGACGAACCGCCGCGTTGATGCGCTGAATCCAGAGCGCGCGGAACGTGCGCTTCTTCAGCTTGCGGGCGCGGAATGCATATTGACCGGCCTTATCGACTGCAGCCTTTGCGGCCCGGATGGTGTTCTTGCGGCGGCCACGGAAACCCTTGGCGGCCTTGTAGACTTTCTTGTGCTTGGCGTGAGAGGTCACACCGCGTTTGACGCGTGCCATGACGATAATCCTTCATCGAAAAGTTTGAACAGACAGCCGCGCATGCGCGGCCAATTGAAATCAGCGTGGATCGATCAGGCGTTCGGCAAGAAATACTTCTTGATGTTGTCGCCGTCGGTCTTGAACAGCACTCGCGTGCCGCGCAACTGACGAATCTGCTTCTTGGTCCGCTTGATCATGCCGTGGCGTTTGCCTGCATGGGCGGACATCACCTTTCCGGTGCCGGTCACTTTGAAGCGCTTTTTGGCGCCCGACTTGGTCTTCAGCTTGGGCATTTGGCTCTCCTATTGCCGCAACACGAAAGCACCCCGAAAGGCGCTGTGGCGGCTAAAATGCTCGTTAGAGCGTTGAGATACTTGGCTTTTTCCCGAATGGAAAAAATTCGTATCAGTCATCGCCACGGCAGCCCTTGATAGCCGGGCGATGAAGGTGCGGCTTATTGCAGAGAACGGGAAAATTGGCAACGATTAAGGGGCTTTTTCGAACGCACCAAATCGCGGTTACGACCTATCTTTGCAGCCCTTTCCGTCCCTTCCATTTTGAAAGCACAGCCCATGATGTCAGCCTGTTTGAAGACCTCGACACGATTTGCCGCCATCGCCGCCATACTCACATTTTCTGCCCCGGTTTTCGCAGCCGGGTTCGACGGGCCGTGGTCGGTGACGATCGTCACCCAGGCTGGAAATTGCGACGCCGCCTATGCGTTTCCCATGCAGGTGCAGGGCGGGCGAGTGATTGCGTCGGGCGGCACCGCGATGCAGGGCCGCGTCAGCGGCGGTGGCGCAGTGAATGTCTCGATCGCGCAGGGTGCCTCGAACGGCCGCGCCAGCGGGAGATTATCCGCCACGTCAGGCTCTGGCCGATGGAGCGGTGTACTGGCAGGCTCAAAATGCTCCGGCCGGTGGGAAGCCACCCGGCAGTAAGTCGCTCAGGTCATTGGGCTTTTCAGCCGCGCATTGAGGCATGGAGCCTATGCCCAATTGTGCTGCAATGCGGTAGCAGTGTCGCCACAATTGATCTCTACCTCGCGGGTAACATTCATCGTGAGGGACACGACATGCCCAGCCGCGCCACCACAGCTACCTTTTCGGTCAGCTCAAGCGCCAAGATTTTGTTCGCCGCCACGCTCGCCGCGTTGAGCCTTGTTGCAGCCGTGGCACTCGCCAGCGCCGCCAAAGCCAGTGCGTCGTTCGACGGCGCGTGGAAAGTGACGATCGTCACCCAGTCCGGCAATTGCGATCCGGCCTACAGCTATCCGGTGAAGGTCGAAGGCGGTCGCGTTGTCTACAACGGCGACAACAGTTTTGAAGTTTCAGGCAGCGTCGGCGATTCCGGCGCAGTTAACGTCACCATCGGCCGCGGCGATCAGCAGGCCAATGGCACCGGCAAGCTCGCCGGCAATGCAGGTTCGGGCCAGTGGACCGGCAAGTCGTCGAGTACATCGTGCTCGGGCCGTTGGGAAGCAACCCGCAATTCGTAAGTTGCGTAAGCGTAGCGTAGCGTTGGGTTGCGTCGAGTAGAATACAAATAGCGTCGCGTGCCCGCGGCGCTATTTTTATGCGCGGCTTAGGCGCCCTTGCGTGGCGAATAGCGCGACAAAATTGCCGCCAGCATCAGGCCGCCGATCAGCGCGATGTGTTCGATCGCGATATAGAACTCCAGCTTCGCCGCCTCGCCTCGCAGATTCCAGAAATCATGCGCGATCGGAATTGTCAGCAGCGTGAAGATCGCGAGCGCGCCTGCGCCCGACCATGCGCGTCGGTTGGCGACAATCAAAAGCGACCCGCCCAGTTCGGTGAAGATCACGAGGATGTTGATGAGCACGGGAGGCTTCAGCCCGTATTGCGCTATCTCGGCGACGCCGGCCTGAAAATCGATCAGTTTCGCCAGCCCGCTGCCCCAGAACGGAAAGGTGAGCAGGACGCGCGCGATGAGCGGAAACCACGGCCAGTCGAGAATGCGGGCGATGAAGGTCGGCATCTTGTCCTCATTGCGATACGAAAACAGCCCGTCGATAATCCCGACGGGCTGCGATTTTCAGCCGGTTGAAGCGAATTATTTCGGTGCCAGAACCATGACGACCTGACGGCCTTCGAAGCGCGCGTCCTGCTCAACCTTGGCGTACCCGGCAGTGTCCGTCTTGACCTTGTCGAGCAGCTTGGTGCCGATTTCCTGGTGCGCCATTTCGCGGCCACGATAACGAAGCGTGATCTTGACCTTGTCGCCTTCCTCGAAGAAGCGCTGCATCGCCTTCATCTTCACGTCATAGTCGTGATCGTCGATCATCGGCCGCAGCTTGATCTCCTTGATCTCGACGATCTTCTGCTTCTTGCGGGCTTCGGCAGCTTTCTTCTGCGCCGAATATTTGAACTTCCCGTAGTCCATGATCTTGCAGACGGGGGGAGTGGTGTTCGGCGAAATCTCGACGAGGTCCATGCCGGCTTCCATCGCCATCTTGATGGCGACTGAAGTCTCGGTGACGCCGACATTGACGCCGGTCTGATCGATCAGCTGGATTTCGAGATTGCGGATTTCATCGTTGGTGCGCGGCCCATCCTTCGATGCGACGGGCGGGGCTCTGTTGGGACGGCGAATGGGGACTTCTCCAATATTGTTAGCGAAGGCAACAGTTTGAAGGATTACGCATGTTGGGGCAAGCGCGGCAAGGTCACAGCTGCCACTTTCCGGCGGCAAGAGCTTGCGAAATCCGTCAAATGAGAGGGAATTCGATTACGCGGCGGAACCGGATGCCGCGAGGTCCACATAGAGACCCAGCGTCCGCTCCGCAACCGCCTGCGCGTCATGATGCGACACAATCCACTGCCGCCCACGAGCGCCGACGGCGCGACGGCCTTCCGCGCTCAAGCCGAGAAATTTTCCAAGCGCCGCCGCAAGTGCTGCCGTGTCATGCGAGGAAAACCGGATGCCGGTGATGCGGTCCTCTGCGATGGCAGGCGGCGTCAGCACGATGTCGGGTCCGGCGCTCAAATCCGACGCCACGACCGGAACGCCCATCGCCTGTGCGGCCAGAATGTTGCGCTGAATTCCCTCGGCCTGCGTCGAAGCAAACACAGCGACCGCAGATGCCGCGAACGCTGCCGGCAGATCGCCGGTCAATCCGGCAAGGCGGATGACATCGTTGGTATCGGTGGTCGCGATCAGATCCCACAGGTCGCCCGTATAGCTGGTGCGGCCTTGGTCCTCGCCGGTGAACACGATCAGGAAATCCTTCACGCCATTCGCTTTGAGGCGTTGGGCGGCCTGCACGATCAGATGATGACCCTTGCGCCGGACCATGCGGCCCGGTGCCAGTATGACGCGGGTGTCTTTCGAGACGCCCCAGGCGTGGCGGATTTTGCTCACGCGCTCGGCTGAGACAGTTGCCGGATTGAATTGCGTGACATCGAACGACGACGGCAGAACCTGCATGCGCTCGAGCGGCGTCTGATACCGTTCGCGGATCAGATCGGCGATGTCCTCGGAGGCCGCGATCACGCGGTCGCCGCGCACCATCACGCCATTATAGAAACGCTTGAAGATATTCTGCTCACGAAAGCCCTTGTACCAAGACGTCACGAAGGGACGGCGATTGACTCGGGCGGCGAAATAGGCGCTCCAGCCCGGTGCACGCCCCAGCGCGTGAACGATGTGGCATTTGCGCTGCCGGACCAGCTTCGCGAGCTTGCGCGCGCACATCATCATCACAAACGGATTTTTGCTTGCGACATTCATATCAATGAACTCGCCGCCATGCGCGATCACCTGGCCCACCAGCCGCCCGCCCTGGGAGACAACGATGGGACGATGGCCAGCTGTGTGCAGCAGTTTCACCAGATCGACAGCGCCGTGATCGGCGGCGCCAGACTCCAGCGTCGGCACCGCAATCAATATTGTGAGTTTGCCGGTAAGATTGCGATTGGCAGGCGACGGCGGATGCTCAGCCAAGTCATCGCCAGTCTCCGTAACGGGAGACTCGTGATGTCGCGCTGCTGTCAGGCTCGCCATTCAGATCGTTTCCGGGAATAATCTCGAAACTGAAAGATGAATAAGGCTTTTGATGGATCGGCTGCAGGCGGGCAAAGAGCCGCAATGATTCGATCAGAGCGTTGACGTATCACGCCCGCCATATCAATAACAGCGGACGATACGGGTCGTGCAAAATAAATTCCAAAGCGCAAAACCTGAATTCATGAATCATTCGACGAACATAGCGCCGGTAGCCATGCCGGCATTTATCGAGGTGGGTGACGGCACGTCCGCGCGGCGTATCGCGGTGCGGGCGCGAAAGGGCGAGCAGCCTGGATTGTTCTGGCTCGGCGGATTCAAATCCGACATGGGCGGCACCAAGGCGGTCGCGCTCGATACGTGGGCAGCCGAGAATAACCGCGCCTGTGTGCGTTTCGATTATTCCGGCCACGGTGAATCAAGCGGCGATTTTGCGGACGGCACCATCGGCCAATGGCACGAGGAGTCTCTCGCTGTATTCGAGAAGTTCTGCGACGGACCGCAGATCGCCATCGGCTCCTCGATGGGCGGATGGATGGCGTTATTATTGGCGCGCGCGCTGGCAAAAAAGAAAAGCGCGAAGGCAACGCTCGCCGGACTCGTGCTGATCGCGCCCGCGCCGGATTTCACCGAAGAATTGATGTGGAAGAATTTTTCGCCGGAGATCAAGAAACAGATCGAGACGACCGGCGTGTGGCATCGCCCGTCGGACTACGGCGATCCCTATCCGATCACCCGCAATCTGATCGAGGAAGGCCGCAACCATCTGGTGCTTGGCGGCGCAATTGAAGTCGGATGTCCGGTGCGTATTCTTCAGGGCGCACAAGACCCCGATGTGCCGTGGCAGCACGCGTTTGCGCTGACGCATTGCCTGCCGAGCGACGACGTGGTGCTCACGATGATTCAGGACGGCGATCATAGATTGTCGCGGCCGCAGGATATCGCGCGGCTGATGGCGGCGATTGCGGAATTTTCCTAGAAAAATTGGACCGAAAAATGCTCAGCAGAATTTTATTGCTCGTTGGTATCGCGGCCCTTGGTTTCGATACTTTAGACGCCAATGCGGCCTCTGGCGACACGATCATCAAGGTCAGCTATCAGACAAAAACATATCGAACGCGTCCGCATCCAGGACCGGGAGGCGCGCTCAACAGTTTCGAGTTCGTCCTTCATCGCAATGGCACGGTGAACGAAAAATACAGTATGGAGGGTGCGAACCCTCTTTCGAAAGAAAGTAACCGCGAATTAGGTCGGTCTTCGCGAGTATCGCTTCGCGTCGTGAGCGATATCGAAATCGAACGCATTGTCGATGACGAGACCAGCACGCATCGCATTCGCATCACGTTGACTGGGAAATCCTGTGTTGCGGAAGTTTCAGGCGAACTCAAGCCCGGCCAAACTGAATATCGGGGATGGACCAGCAAATACGGTCAGGAAGCTTTTTTCAGCCGAGTGGAATACCACGACATCAGGTGTTCGATTCAGTAGGAAACGCATCGGCGAATTCGGCGCGGACGCTTTCATCAATTTCAGTCGACAATTGTTTGTTCGCCATAAGGACAAAATCCTCACGCGGCAATAGCCGCGACAGAGTCCATACCGCAGCACCACGCACCAGCGCGTTCGCATCATCGAGCAGCGCGCTCGCATTCGGCGCAAGCGCCGCATCCCCCGAGTTCCCAATCGCGATCAAGACATTTCGGACGAAGCGATCACGGCCGATACGCTTGACCGGCGATTTCGTAAACATCGCGCGAAACGCTGCGTCATCCAGCTTCGACAATTCATCCAGCGTCGGCGCGCGCAGCGCATCGCGCGCTGCGAGCTTCGCTTCGTGCCCTTGTTGCGCAAATTTATTCCACGGACACACACTGAGACAATCGTCGCAGCCGTAAATGCGATTCCCCATCGCTTCGCGAAATTCGCGCGGAATCGGGCCTTTGTGTTCGATGGTCAGATATGAAATGCATTTGCGCGCGTCCAGCCTATATGGCGATGGAAACGCATCGGTCGGACACACATCGAGACACGCTTGGCACGAACCGCAATGATCGATCTCGCTTTCGTCGCGCGGCAAATCGATCGTCGAAAAAATCGCACCCAAAAATAGCCACGAGCCGAATTCACGCGACACGAGATTTGTGTGTTTGCCCTGCCAGCCAAGACCGGCACGTTCTGCCAAAGGCTTTTCCATGACGGCGGCGGTATCGACGAACACCTTTACGTCGCCGCCCGCATTCGCGACCAGCCAGCGCGCAAGTTCTTTCAGGCGCTTTTTGATGAGGCCGTGATAATCGTCGCCGCGCGCATACACCGAAATGCCGCCGCGTGATTTATGTTCGAGAATTGTGAGCGGGTCTTCATCGGGGCCGTAGTTGAAGCCCAGCATGATGATGGAGCGAACGTCACCCCATAACCGTAGCGGATCGGCGCGGCGCTGCGGATCGTTGGCGAGCCAATCCATGTCGCCATGCTGGCCGTCGTCGAGAAATGTTTTGAGACGTTGATGCGCGTCGATTGTTGCGTCGGGCGCCGTGATGCCGAGCGTCGAGAAGCCGAGCAGCTTCGCGTGCTTAACGAGCGCGGCTTTCACATCGACGGGAGTCAGAAGTCCAGATCCGCGTAATGCGCCGCCGCCGGCACGCCCGCCAGCCATTCGTTCAGCAATGGGCGGAACGACGGGCGGGATTTGATCCGCGCGTACCATGCCTTTGCTGCGTCGTCCTCGCTCCACGGCACGTCACCCAGATAGTCGATCGCCGATAGATGCGCGGCTGCGGCGAGGTCTGCGAATGTCAGCCGGTCTCCGGCGAGAAAATTACGCGTCCGCGCCAGCCAGCCCACATAGGCCAGATGATAGCGCACATTGGCGCGCGCTGCGCGAAGGATGTCGGTCGATGGCGCGCCGCCGCCTTGTTCGATGGTCATGAAACGGCGGTAGATGCGCTCATTCACGATCGGTCCCGAGGCCTCGGTGAAAAACTTGTCGTTGAACCACGCCATCAGACGCCGCACTTCGATGCGCTCATTGGCATTGAGCGGCAGCAGACGCTGATCGCCCAGTGCCACGCCTGCGGTCTCGTCGAGATATTCGGCGGCAATTCCCGGCCCCGGAATCGGTTGCGCACCCTCGGTGACTAGAAGCGGCGTTTCGCCCGCAGGATTGAGTGCCAGATACGCCTCGCGGCGCTCCCACACCTTCTCATCCACAAGCCGCGAATCCAGCCCGTGCTCGCCAAGGGCGAGGCGGACGAAGCGTGAGCGTGGACAGAACTGATGATGAAACAGCGTGAACATGCGTTCTTGTTAGTCCGCCTAAGTTTAACAAAGCGTCTCGAAACCGTTAACGCGCCCGTACGCTAGCGCAAAACACCGCGTACATAATGGCAGCTTGTGGATAGCCGGGATGCGTGCTTTTGCCGTTGCGGGGCTCCGGCGAATGCGCGACAACGGCGCGGTTTTACGCATCCCAATTCAGCCAGCGGCGGGCGCTCCATGCTGTACGATATTTTGAAGGCGGTTTTCCTCGGCGTGGTCGAGGGCGTCACCGAATTTCTGCCAGTCTCGTCCACTGGCCACCTGTTGCTCGCCGAGCGCATCTTCAATCTGGACGAAGACAATTTCTGGAAAACATTCGCGGTGCTGATTCAGCTTGGCGCGATCCTCGCCATTCTGGTGATCTACTTCCAGCGGCTGTGGCATGTGGCGACCCACATGTTCACCGATCCGGCGGCGCGGCGATTCGTGATCGGCGTGCTGGTGGCGTTTATCCCCGCCGTGATTCTCGGACTGCTGTTCGGCTCCTTCATCAAGGCGGTGCTGTTCAATCCTTGGGTGGTGTGCTTCTCGCTGATCGCGGGCGGCGCGGTGTTGTTGTGGGTCGATCAGCAAGATTTCAACCCGACGCATCACAATGCGATGACATTCCCGCTGCCGATGTATTTAGGAATAGGCATTGCGCAATGCGCGGCGATGATTCCGGGCGTGTCACGTTCCGGTGCGTCGATTGTCGCCGCGATGCTGTTCGGTGCTGATAAACGCGCGGCGGCGGAGTTCTCGTTCTTCCTTGCGATCCCCACAATGGTGGGCGCGTTCGCGTATGATTTTTATAAGAATCGCGGTGCGATGACGATGGACAACTCGATCGTGATTGCGGTCGGCTTTGCGGTGTCGTTCATCACTGCGATTATCGTGGTGAAGACGTTTCTGGATTTCGTCACGAAAAACGGATTTGCGTTCTTCGCATGGTGGCGCGTGATCGTCGGCACGCTTGGCCTTGTCGCGCTGGCGCTCGGAAAATAAAACCGGAAATAATTACGCGCCGGTTTTTCAAATCCCCTTATGCGCGAACTGTCCGGTCTTTCGGAAGCGCCACAGATATGACGGCGCAACGGCTTCGAGCGAGTCCGGTGTAATTCCGAGACCTTCCAGCGTCAGGTTTGCGAATTTCGCCTTGTCCGACACCACATTGTCGGCGCGCAGCAACTCCACCTGATCCGGCGTCAGTTTGAAATCACCCGGCGCGAATTGCAAAAGCATCGCCTGAAGATTTGCCACACCAAAAGGCAGCGGCAGCAGCAGGCGATGGCGCTCCGTGACATCGAGGATCACTTGCATGATCTCCCGCATGGTCATGACTTCGGGTCCGCCCAACTCATACGTCGCGCCGGCCGTTGCCTTGCCGTCGACCGAATCCGCCACAGCGGTTGCGACATCGCCGACGAACACCGGCTGCATTTTCGTGTCGCCGCCGATCAGCGGCAGCGCGGGCGACATGCGGGCCAATGCGGCGAAGCGATTGGTGAACTGATCCTCGGGGCCAAACACGACCGACGGCCGCATCACGATGGCATTATGGTCTACGGCGCGTACAGCCTTTTCGCCTGCCGCTTTCGAGCGCGCGTAACGCGACTTTGAATCCGCATCGGCTCCAATTGCCGACACATGCACGATGCGTGCGCCGATCTCGGCAGCTGCCTTCGCGACGGTTTCGGCGCCCTTGTTCTGGACGGCGTCGAAAGTCTGCGCTCCGCTGGAGCTAAGGATGCCGCAAAGATTGACGACAACGCTGGCGCCGCGCGCCGCGGCCCTGACCGAATCCGGATAACGCAGATTCGACTGCACTGCGTGAATCTGGCCGACTTTTCCGAGCGGCTGCAAATGCCCCGCCAGTTCCGGCCGGCGCACGCCCACTCTGATCCGGTAATCGCGCTTGGCCAGCGCGCGGACGACATGCCGCCCCAGAAAACCCGAACCGCCGAACACTGTGACGAGGGTATCGATGGGTGCTGGCATGGGACGGTCCTGAATTTGCGATTTTAGGAATGACGGCGTGGGCTGCCGCGCGATTTCCGCGATAGCGTATCATTTCGGCGCTGAACAGGCCAATCCGCCGACACGAAGCGTTTTCGAGCGAAGTGGGGCCCGGCTCGTGTGAAGCAAACGCGTCAAAAGGAATTAGAGCCAATTTGACAAGCGCCCGCGCGGCCAATACTAACCCGGCCATGCCCAGGTGGCGGAATTGGTAGACGCGCTGGCTTCAGGTGCCAGTGGCTTAACGGTCGTGAAGGTTCGAGTCCTTTCCTGGGCACCATTGTTTCGCTGGCAGTTGTTCGCTCCTGTCACGGGAGACTGAAAGCAGAACTAAAGATTGATCGGCTGTCCCAGCGCTCTTGTCGCCAAACTGTTGAAAGAACAGCATGACGAATGAGACCAAGAAGTCGGGCAGCGGCGAACTCATTCAGACATTTCAGGATCGTGCGCGCCGTCTGCAGACCGCGGGCTTTTACTATCTGGTATTCGCCTGTCTGTTGCTGTTCTCGGGCATTCCGGCGGTTGTCTATGCGCCGAATATTACGGCCGGAGACATCAACACAAGACCCTCCCTTTCGGATCGGCTGGCTGCTTCGCGAAAATTGGAGCAGGCGGCTCAGAACGAGTTTGAAGACGCCGGCAAGAGCCTCGATGCTGTTCAGTCGGAATGTAATCAGCGTCTCAGAGAATTTTTCAAAGATGTAAACGCGACCGACAGTCCCATCGGTTCGGTATCGGAGCGGGTGATTACGATCGCCGTTCCGATCGATCAAAGCGATCTCAAGAAAGAAGTCGCGTCGTTTTTCGCAAAGCAAGGCGGAAACCCGCCGGCCGTGATGGGCATTCTGGTGAAGCCGTGCAATCAAGCGTTGATTACGGTGCGGCGCGATCAGTATCAAAACCTTACGGACCTGCTCTCAAACGGCAAGCTTCAGTTCGATCCGAAAACGTTTAGGGAGATTCAGGCCAGACGAGGAACGCTCGGCGACACCATCGCCGTGCAGCGCGAAGCGCAGAAAAAGATGTATGAGCAGGAGGCGCGAGAGGCCGCAGGCGCCATCAGCGGCGCTTCGGAGGCAGGCGGCAAAGACGATCTGCTGGCGCGTCTCGTGCAGACCAGTGTCACGCGCTTCGGCTTGCTGGCTGTCATCGGCTTCTTCGTGAGTATTCTGGTCTCGCTCTATCGTTACAACATTCGGCTCGCGGCATTTTATCTCGCGCGTTCTGACGCGCTGCGGCTATCGACTCGCGCCATACATTCGGATTTCGTCACATTGTCTGCGGCACTGTCTCCCAATCTTGAGTTTGGAAAATCGCCGATGCCGCCAATCCTGCAACTTGTCGATCTGTTCAAGGCATCTAAGGAAGCCAAGTAAATCTCGCGTTCAATTGTTGGCGCTCCAGGAACATTCTGCAGTAAAAGGGTATTCAGCCGCTCGTTTGCTGCGCCCTCGCGCGGTATTCTGACTGCGACACCGATTCGACGAGGCTCCACCCATGACCATCCGCCTGCATCGCGGCGACCTGCCGGACCTGTCTCGCTACACAAACTCTGTGGCGATCGACACCGAGACGCTCGGCCTCAATCCGCATCGCGACAGGTTGTGCGTTGTGCAGCTCTCGAACGGCGACGGCACGGCAGATGTCGTACAGATTCCGGCCGGACATAAAGACGCGCCGAATTTGAAAAAATTACTCGGCGACAAGAACGTCACCAAGATTTTTCACTTCGCGCGGTTCGATCTCGCTGTGCTGTCCAACGCGTTCGGCGTGATGCCGTCACCGGTCTATTGCACCAAGATCGTTTCGAAGTTAGTCCGCACCTACACGGACCGTCACGGGTTGAAGGATCTGGTGCGCGAAGTTCTGAACATTGATCTGTCCAAGCAGCAGCAATCGAGCGACTGGGGCGCGGCGACGCTCACCGATGCGCAACTTGCCTACGCGGCATCCGACGTGCTGCACCTTCATGCGTTGCGCGAAAAGCTGGACGCAATGCTGGCGCGTGAGGGACGCGAGGCAATTGCAAAAGCGTGTTTCGAGTTTTTGCCGACGCGCGCCAAGCTCGATCTCGGCGGATGGGAAAACGACGATATTTTCGCTCATTCATAGTTTTGCCATTCGATCTTAATCTCGCCATTGGATTCCAAGCGGGTCAGTTTTCCGTCACTTTTCCGCCTTTTGAGCCGTATCTGGTGAGGCATCCGGCAAATACCTGAGATGGCTGGATAAATCGCGGGCTGCAAACACGCCGCGAAAGCTTTAAGTTCACCGCCTGCCCGCCGTTCGGAGCGAACTTTGTCCTCTTTTCAGAGCGCCAGTTATCAAGCCAATGCCGATGCGCGGTTTGCGAAAGCAAAGCGTCATAGTGGCCGGGTGCGGCTGATGCGCAAGGCGGTGCCGGCTGCAGTTGTCGCGGCATTGGCGACGATCGTCATCGCGTCGGTGTTCAATCCGTTTCGTATTCTGTCCAAACTGCCGGTGGACATTGCGGGTCTTGCGATACAGGGCACAAAGATCACGATGGAATCGCCGCATCTCTCGGGCTTCACGTCCGATCAGCGGCCCTATGAATTATGGGCGAAGACCGCGACGCAGGATGTGACCAATCCGAACAATGTCGAATTGCATGAGTTGCGCGCGAAAGTGCAAATGGAGGACAAGACCGGCGTGACGATGGATGCGCGCAATGGCTTGTTCGATTCCAAGGCGCAATTGCTCGATTTGAAAGACGACATTTTTCTGCAGTCGACCACCGGATATGAGGCGCGACTCACGCAGGCGTTCGTCGACCTCGGTGCGGGCAATGTGTCGTCCGACGAACCTGTCGCTGTGAAATTGTTGAACGGCACGCTCGATGCGAAGCGATTACGAATTACGGAAGGCGGCGCGCTGGTGCGGTTCGAGGGCGACGTGAAGATGATCCTGATTCCTGACGGCGCAACTAACGCCGATGGGACAGGCGTTTCTGCAGCGCCGCCGAAGGATCAGGCGGCCGATAGGGCCGTGCCCGCGCAGGATGCCGTCTCAAGATGAGCCAGGATTTGGAATTTTTCGGATCGCTTGTGTCCGGCGCGCGCCGCATGGTGCGCACGGCGGTACTGACGGCTGGGGTTGCTGGCGTCGCAGCTGCGCTGTTCGGCTCGGCAGAAAGTCACGCGCAAACCTCGACGGCGACCGGCGTTCCAAACGCGATGCAGGGTTTCTCGCAAAATCGCGACAAGCCGATCCAGATCGATGCGGCCTCGCTTGAGATGCGCGACAAGGACAAGGCCGCGACCTTCAGCGGAAGCGTCAAGGTGGTGCAGGGCGACACCACGATGCGCTGCAAGATTCTCGTCGTGTTCTACGACAACAACGATGCGGCCAGCGGCAAGCCCGCGATCAAGTCGGCGACGCCCGGTCCGGGTGGCAGTTCGTCGATCCGCAGGTTAGAGGCCAAGGGCGGCGTCATCGTCACGCAGAAAGAGCAGACCGTGACCGGCGATCGGGGAATCTTCGACATGCGCGCCAATACGGTGACGATGGAAGGCAATGTTCTTCTGACCAAGGAGAAGAACGTGCTGCGCGGCGACCGGCTGATCGTCGATATGACGACAGGTGTGTCGCGGGTCGAATCAAACAATAACCGGGTCCAGGGCGTCTTTCAGTCGACACCCGGTTCGCCATCGCCATTGGGTGGAAGTTCAAGCACCACCACGCCGGCACCCGCGGCAAAGGAGCCTGCTTCTCCGGGAAAACCCTTGAAACTTAACGAGTTTTCGACTCAGCGCCCGCATCAAGGTTGAACCTTTTGAGCGCAGGCTGTATCACCCGGCGCGAAAATAGCGGGGATGCAATCGTGCAATCCGGCATCGGTGCAGAGTGTATCGCTGGGCAACATGCGCGGCCTCATCCATGCTGATCTCTATGGCGATTTGGCGAATCGCCGCCGCTGAAAACGCGTCACTGCGATACGCTGTTTGAAAGTCGAACGAATTCCGCATGGTTGATTTTCTGCGCATCTTTCGTCGTCGCGGCCCGGTGCGTGGACGGCAGGGGTTTGCGCGGTCGCGCCAGGACATCACGTCGCTCGGCGACAGGATGACAGATATTTTCAAAACGGTGGCAGGCGAGAAGCCTCTTATCTCGCGAGATTCCTCGCGCGAGACTTTCGGAGTTAAGCGCGATGCGGCGATTGCGACCATTCCGCGCGAACCGCCGTCGACCGCGCCTCTCGCGCCTCGTCAGCCGTCACCGTTCGCTCTCGATGCGCCCCCGATCCCCCGCGATTTGCCGAAGACGTCGGCAAAAGATTCCAAAGAGCGATCGCGCAGCGACAAGCAGCGCGCTCGCGACGGAGCAAACGGCGCGGCACCGTTGAAATCCCAGCGCGCGGGATACCTCGCCATCCATGGCGTTGAGAAGAGTTTTGGCTCACGCAAGATCGTGCGCGGCGTGAGCATTTACGTCAGGCGCGGCGAAGCCGTGGGCATTCTTGGACCGAACGGTGCCGGCAAAACCACTGTGTTTTACATGATTACCGGGCTCATCAAACCCGACCGTGGCCGCGTCGAACTCGACGGCCATGACGTGACACAGTTGCCGATGTATCAGCGCGCGCGTCTTGGGATCGGCTATCTGCCGCAGGAAGCTTCGATCTTTCGCGGGCTGTCAGTCGAGAACAACATCCGCGCGGTGCTGGAAGTCGTCGAACCCAACGCACGCAAGCGCGAGAAGGAACTGGATTCGCTGCTCGAGGAATTCAACATCGCGCGCCTGCGAAAGTCTCCAGCGATCGCGCTGTCGGGCGGTGAGCGCCGGCGCGTGGAAATCGCCCGCGCGCTTGCGTCACGTCCAAGCTACATGCTGCTCGACGAGCCGTTCGCCGGCATCGATCCGATTGCGGTCGGCGATATTCAGGAGTTGGTTCGCCATCTCACAAGTCGTGGCATCGGCGTGCTGATTACGGATCACAATGTGCGAGAAACGCTGGGCCTCACCGATCGTGCCTATATCGTTTATGCTGGCGAAGTTCTGACCGAAGGCCGCCCGGACGAGATCGTTAACGATCCCGACGTTCGCCGCCTTTATCTTGGCGAGGAATTCCGACTCTAAGGCCGCGCGCCGTACTCCTTTTTTAGAGAACGTCAAGGCGTGTACAAGGATCGTGAAAAGGACTAAGCAAGAAACGGACCAACTTTGGTCGTATCTTCGCTGTCAGGCCTTATTTTTATGGCGCTAACGCAGAGACTTGAGTTCCGCCAGTCGCAATCGCTGGTGATGACGCCGCAGCTAATGCAGGCGATCAAGCTGCTGCAGCTGTCGAATCTCGATCTTGTGGCCTTCGTCGAGGACGAGCTTGAGCGCAATCCGCTGTTGGAGCGGGCCGATCAGGATGGTGCGCCGGATCGCGGCCAGGACGCACAAGAGCTTCGCGATTCGCAAGGTCAGTCCCAATTTTCCGAAGGTGACGACAGCGGATTTTCCCAAGGGATTGAGCAAGGAAACGACGGCAGTGGCGACGGCGGATCGTCAGGCGAGACGTTCGAGTCCAGCACCGAAGAGTGGATGTCGCCAGACCTTGGCAGCCGCCAAGAGATCGAACGAAATCTCGACACCGGGATGGAGAACGTTTTTCCCGAAGAGCCGGCGGATTCTGCGGCGCGCACCGCGCAGGACGCAGCACCGACGGCCTACACCGAATGGGGTGGCGGCGCGTCGAATGACGACGACTACAATCTCGAAGCGTTCGTTGCGGCTGAACTAACGCTCAGCGGCCATCTTGCCGAGCAACTCGCGGTGGCTTTTCCCGATCCACAAAGCCGGATGATCGGTCAGTATCTGATCGACCTTGTGGATGAAGCCGGTTACCTGCCGGCGGATCTCGGCGACGCTCCTGACAAACTCGGTATTGCACACGCCACCGTCGAATCGGTGCTTGCGGTATTGCAGAAATTCGATCCGCCTGGAGTGTGTGCGAGAAATTTAAGCGAATGTCTTGCCATTCAGTTGCGCGAGCGCGATCGCTACGATCCCGCGATGCAGGCGCTGGTCGAGCATCTCGATCTGCTGGCAAAGCGCGACATCGCGTCGTTGAGAAAAATATGCGGTGTCGACGATGAAGACATTGCGGACATGATCGGCGAAATCCGTCATCTCAACCCCAAACCTGGTTTGAAATTAGGTTCGGCGAAAGCGCAGACCGTGGTGCCCGACGTTTATGTGCGTCCCGGCCCCGATGGCGGGTGGCATGTCGAGCTAAACAGCGACACGCTGCCGAAAGTTCTGGTTAATCAGGTCTATTATTCGGAACTGTCGAAGACCATCCGCAAGGATGGCGACAAATCCTACTTCAGCGATTGTCTGCAGAATGCCACTTGGCTGGTGCGTGCGCTCGATCAGCGCGCCCGAACGATCTTGAAAGTCTCGACCGAGATCGTGCGTCAGCAGGATGGATTTTTTACTCAAGGTGTCGCGCATTTGCGGCCGCTGAATTTGAAAGCGGTGGCGGACGCTATCCAGATGCACGAGTCGACGGTGTCGCGCGTCACCGCCAACAAGTATATGGCGACCAATCGCGGTACATTCGAGCTGAAATATTTTTTCACGGCGTCAATCGCATCTGCCGACGGCGGCGACGCTCATTCGGCGGAAGCCGTGCGGCATCGCATCAAAAATCTTATCGACGCCGAGAATCCTGCTGCAATTCTGTCTGACGACACCATTGTGGAACGATTGCACGATGACGGAATTGATATTGCACGACGTACTGTTGCCAAATACCGCGAATCCATGCGCATCCCCTCCTCAGTGCAACGCCGCCGCGACAAGCAAAGTATGCTTGGAAATGCGCTGACGTCTGCGGCTCCCGCAGTTGATCGTTCGCGTGACACCGCACCAGCTTGACGGCAGGTTCAATAAGAAGAAACCTCAACGCACCCAAGAAGCAAGCGAGGCAATAGCATGACACTTCGAGTCTCTGGGAAAAGCATCAGCGTCGGCGAAGCTCTTCGTGAACGTGTTAGCGATCGTACGGATGAAGTGCTGCGAAAATATTTCGACGGCAATTATTCAGGCCACATAACTTTGAGTAAGGATGGCTACGGATTTCGGACCGACTGTGCGCTGCATCTCGATTCGGGAATCACACTCGAGGCGGATGCGATGGCCGCCGACGCGTATGCGAGCGCGGACGAAGCATTGTTGCTGATCGAAAAGCGCCTGCGCCGCTATAAGAGTCGCCTCAAGGATCGTTCTTTGCGTAAAACACATGCCGAGTCGGCCGCGATGGCAGAACTGAACGGTGGCGGACTAGACGCGCCCAGCTATGTGATCGAGGCACCCTCGCATGAGGATGAGGAAGTCAGCGAATTCAATCCGGTGATCATCGCTGAGGCGACAACGTCACTGAAACGCTATTCGGTCAGCGAGGCGGTCATGGAGTTGGACCTCACAGGTGCTCCGGTCATGGTATTTCAGCACGGTGGCAGCGGGCGCGTGAATATCATCTACCGACGCGCGGACGGCAATGTAGGGTGGGTGGACCCGCCTGTGACTAGCGATCCGGTTCGCCATTGACGCCCCGCCGGAGCCTAACTATGGTCCGCGACCTTTCGCAGGCGGGGATCAATTCGGGCTCCAGTGGCCCTTGACGTCCTCCGGTTCGATACCGATTTTCTAAATTCAACAACAGCTTAACATTTACCTCGGAACGTTCCATGACGATTACCGACCTGGTCGCGCCCGAGGCGATTCTTCCCGCCCTGAAGGTCATCAGCAAGAAGCAGGCGCTGCAGGAGCTGGCGGCGCGCGCCGCTGTGCTGACCGGTCAAAACGAACGCTCGATTTTCGAGGTGCTGCTTCAGCGCGAGAAGCTCGGCACGACGGCGGTCGGCTATGGTGTCGCAATCCCGCACGGCAAGCTGCCAAAGCTCGATAAAATTTTTGGATTGTTCGCACGGCTTGAGCGCCCGATCGATTTTGAGGCGATGGACGGTCAGCCGGTCGATCTCGTGTTTCTGCTGCTGGCGCCGGAAGGCGCGGGTGCCGATCATCTCAAGGCGCTGGCGCGGATTGCGCGCCTGCTACGAGATCAGGATGTTGCTAAGAAGCTCCGCGCATCGCGTGACGCCCAGGCACTGTATTCCGTCCTGGCACTGCCGCCGGCAACCGCGGCTTGAGTTTTTCAATATACTGTTTGGGAAAACAAAAACGGCGGCGCTGACAGCGCCGCCGTTTTAATATTTCAAACCTTAGCCGCTCAGCTCAGTGAACGCTGACGGTTTCCAGCTCATTGCTCCATGCATTCGCAATCGCGGCTTCGCGGCTGTCAGTCAGCATGATCGGCGTGCCGTCGGCAGCATGAAGCGCAAACAGCTTCAGTCCCGGCGCGATCTGCGGTGCCTGCGGGAAAAGTCCCGGCACGTCTTCGGAGCGAATCTGTTTGACGTAGGCAATGTGGCCTTCGCCAAGTGTCGCCAGCGTCTCCATTGAGACATCCGGTTCGAAGATTACAGTGTTGGCTTCAGTCATGGTCTCGACTCCTTACTGTTAGACCAAGCGGTCGAGTCCGCTACTCGTTCCATTATTCATGCTCATTGATGGCTATCTGCTTAACGACCCGTTCAGGTTCTGGCCTGGCAAGGTCGATCGACAGCAGCCCGTTCTTCAGGTCCGCACCGACGACGAACATCCCATCCGCCAGCACGAAAGTGCGCTGGAAGTGCCGCGCGGCGATGCCGCGATGGATGTATTGGCGGGTCTTGTCGTCCTGCTGGCGTCCCCGGATCACGAGCTGGTTTTCCTCAGTGGTTACATCGAGTTGGTCGCGCGTGAACCCTGCCACCGCCAACGTGATACGAAGGCGTTCAGGCTGGCCGTCTTCACGGTTGCACCGCTCGATGTTGTAGGGAGGATAACCGTCCGCTCCTTTGACGACGCGATCAAGCGCACGCTCGATTTCGTCAAATCCCAAAAGAAATGGACTCGATAGCGAAGGAACACGAGACATTCACAAAGTCCTCTCGAAGCGACTTTGAACTACGGGCCCTTGCGGCACCCAATTCGAGGAATCCCTCGAACATCAACAATATGGAGATAGTCGGCAGTCGGTTCAAGATGCCTGCAAAGCCTTCAAAACAGGGCAGGAAAAGGTCAAATATCGACGCGAGTCCTGCCGTCGGCGCTAAACAGGTGAAGCTTTGCGCGCGGCGCAGACGCTTTGATTCGCGCGCCAATTTCGGGCGCGTCTTGGCCCGGCACGCGCACGATGATTTCGCCGGGTGGAAGTTCTCCAGGATTGGCGCTCACGCTAACGCCGCTGGCGTGTTTGGCGCGGCTTCCGTAGACGAATGTTTCAGGCCCGACACGTTCGACGGCATCGACAGTGAGATCGAAGGTCATGCCGCCATCTGGCGCGCTGCCTGAAATCACAAGATCTTCCGGCCGAACGCCGAGAATGCCAGCCTGTGTGGCGCTTCGGCTGTCGCCCGCGAACAACGGTCTGATTTCATCTTCCTTTATTGGCACCAGATTCATCGGCGGCGCACCGATGAATGAGGCGACAAAAGTCGTCGCGGGCTTTTGATAAATGTCGAGCGGTTTGCCGATCTGTTCGACCTGACCGCCGTTCATCACAACCAGAATATCCGCCAGCGTCATGGCTTCGAGCTGATCGTGCGTGACGTAGATAGATGTCGTCTTGAGACGCCGTTGCAGTCGCCTGATCTCGACGCGCATGGCGATACGCAATTTTGCGTCGAGGTTCGAGAGCGGCTCGTCGAACAGAAACACTTTCGGCTGTCGCACGATGGCGCGGCCCACGGCGACGCCCTGCCGCTGTCCGCCCGAGAGTTGGCGCGGCTTGCGATCGAGCATCGGCGCGATTTCGAGAATCTGCGCTGCCTCGCGCACCCGCGTGTCGATCTCCGGCTTCGGCATTCCGCGATTGCGCAGGCCGTAAGCCATATTGTTGTAAACGCTCATATGCGGATAGAGCGCGTAATTCTGAAATACCATCGCGATGTCGCGTTCAGCGGGCTCGATCTCGTTCACAATACGTCCGCCGATATCGATGGTGCCGCCAGTGATGGTTTCCAGTCCCGCCACCATCCGCAACAATGTCGACTTGCCGCATCCCGAAGGCCCAACCAGCACGCAAAACTGTCCATCTCCGACCTCAAAGTTGATGCCTTTGATTGCATCGACTCCACCGGGATAAGTCTTGCGGACATCGTTCAGCACGACATTCGACATTCTTCGTTCCTATTTTTCAGTCTCGACGAGTCCGCGCACGAACAATCTTTGCATTAGGATCACAACGGCAACCGGCGGCAGCATGGCCAACACGGCAGTCGCCATGACTACGGGCCATTCGGTCAGCGCATCCGAAGTCGTAATCATTTTCCGTATACCGATCACGATCGTCTGCATATCGTCGCGCGTGGTGATGAGGAGCGGCCAGAGATATTGATTCCAGCCGTAGATAAATAGAATCACAAACAGCGCCGCCATGTTGGTGCGCGACAAAGGCAACAACGTATCCTTGAAAAAACGAAACGGACCTGCGCCGTCGATACGCGATGCTTCGAGCAATTCGTCCGGTACCGTCATGAAGAATTGTCGGAACAGCAAGGTCGCGGTGGCGGATGCGATCAGCGGCAGTGTCAATCCAGCATAGCTGTCGAGCAGATGCAGATCGGCGGCGATCTTATAAGTCGGATAGATGCGCACTTCGACCGGCAGCATCAGCGTCATGAAAATCAGCCAGAAAATCCACATCCTGAACGGAAAGCGGAAATACACGATGGCGTAGGCCGACAGAATCGAGATTGCGATTTTGCCAAGCGCAATCGACAGCGCCATCATGAGCGAATTGAACAGCATGACGCCAACAGGTTCGCGCGTCGATCCGCTGGTGCCGGTGAAGATCGTCTTGGTGTAATTTTCGATAAAGTGCCCGCCGGGCAGCAGCGACATCTGGCCGTTGGCGATAAGGGACGCTTCCTGCGTCGATGCGACGAAGGCGAGATAGACCGGGAACGCCACGATGGCGATGCCGGCCCACAAAATGAAATGCGCGACATAGCGCCGGATGCCCTGACGCTCGACCATCAGTACACCACCTTGCGTTCGACGTAGCGGAACTGAATCGCTGTGAGCGCTATGACGATCACCATCAGGATGACGGATTGCGCCGCAGATGAGCCGAGATTTCCGCCAAGAAGCCCATCGAGATAGACCTTGTAGACCAGTGTCTCGGTGGCTTTCGCCGGGCCGCCGCCAGTCATGGCGTCGATGATCCCGAACGTGTCAAAGAACGCGTAGACGATATTGACGACGATGAGAAAGAAGATCGTCGGCGTCAGCAGCGGAAACGTGACGGTCCAGAACCGGCGCATCGGCTGCGCGCCATCGATGGCTGCGGCCTCGAGCACGCTCTTCGGAATCGCCTGCAGACCCGCCAGAAAGAACAGGAAGTTGTACGAAATCTGTTTCCATGTTGCAGCGAGCACGACAAGGATGACAGCATGGTCGCCGTTCAGCAATGGATTCCAGTTGATGCCGATGTTGCGCAATCCGCGCGCGAGCACGCCGAGCGACGGATGCAGCATGAAAATCCACAGCACACCTGCAACGGCGGGCGCAACTGCATAAGGCCATATCAGAAGTGTGCGATAGATTCCGACACCGCGCAGCGGCTTGTCCGCCATCACGGCAAGCAGCAAAGCGAGTGACAGCGAGGATCCCGCGATTGCCGCCGAGAAGACAAATGTCCGCACGATCGCCCGGAAGTAGCCAGGCTCATTGAAGAGGGCGATGTAATTTTCAAATGCGACGAATGTCGTCGAGAGGCCGAATGCGTCCTGCAGAAGGAACGATTGGTAAACCGCCTGCGCGGCCGGCCAATAAAAGAAAATCAAAACGACCACCGCCTGCGGTATCAGCAGGAAAAATGGTAATAGCCGAGAATGAAAGACGGTTTGTTTTTGCATGTTGCGAACGAGGCGGAACGCGGTTCGCGCGTTCCGCCTCGGGTCTTATTTGGACACTGTGCGTTCGAATTGACGCAGCATCGCGTTGCCGCGCTCAACTGCCGTATCGAGCGCTTCCTTGGCGGACTTCTTGCCAGCGAGCGCGCCTTCGATTTCCTCAGCCCATATGTCACGCAGCTGAACCATATTGCCGAGACGAAGCCCGCGCGAATTTTCAGTGGGCTCCTTATTGGTCAACTCAAGCAACGGTGTTTCGAGATAGGGTTGCTCCTTGTAGAAACCCTGCTCCTTGGCTTTGGCGTAAGCAGCCTTCGTAATCGGCAGGTAGCCGGATGCTTTGTGGACCGCCACCTGACGGTCGGTGTCGGACAGGAATGACAGGAATTTCGCGACGCCCTTGTATTCTTCCGGCGTCTTTCCGCCCATCACCCACAGCGAAGCGCCGCCGATGATCGAATTCTGCGGGGCGCCTTTCACGTCTGGATAATAGGGCATCGGCGCGTTGGTCCAGTCGAATTTTGCGTTGGCTTTCACCTGGCCGAAGAATCCCGATGAGGTCATGAAGATCGGGCACTCGCCTGACGTGAAGCGGCCTTCTCCGGTGTTGGTGCGGCCGGAGTAATCGTAGGTCTTGTTCTTTTGCAGTTCGATCAGGGTTTCGAGGTGCTTGAGTTGCAGCGGCCCGTTGAATTCTAGCACTGTGTCGAAGCCGTCGAGACCGTTAGCCTTGGATGAGAGTGGCACGTTGTGCCACGACGACAGCTGTTCGAGATTGACCCAAGTCACCCAGGCGTTCGAGAAACCGCAGGTTTCAAAACCCGCTGCCTTCAATTTCCTCGCGGCGTCGAAAACTTCCGGCCATGTTTTTGGAATCTCGGCGATGTTCGCTTTCTTCAATGCATCCTTATTGATCCACATCACGGTGGACGATGAATTGAACGGGAACGACAGCATCTCGCCCTTCGAGGTCGAGTAGTAACCCGTGATCGCCGGCAGGTATGCCTGCGGGTCGAATTTCTCGCCGGCGTCGGCCATCAGTTTGTAAACTGGCTTCACGGCGCCTGTCGCGGCCATCATCGTGGCTGTGCCGACTTCGAACACTTGCATGATGTGCGGCGCGTTGCCTGCTCGGAACGCGGCGATGCCGGCGTTCATCGTGTCCGGGTAATTCCCTTTGTAGGACGGCACGACCTTGTAATCGCTTTGCGAGGCATTGAACTCCTCCGCGAGTTTCACAACGACTTCGTTGTTTCCGCCTGTCATTGCATGCCACCATTGGATTTCGGTGACGGCGTGAGCAGGTGTTGCGAGGGCAAGAAGTGCCGAAATGGTCAGGCCGTAGCCGAAATCGCGAAATTTCATGGATATCTCCCGTGGTGCATCACCGTTGTTCGATCATGACGATCGTTGCGCTTTATCAGCGCCGGGTGACGTTCAGGTGATGATGGTAGTCGGGGAAGCTTGCCGGTGGGAAGGGCAAAAGTGATAGTGCTGGGTTTTAACCGGCGCTAGTTGCATCACTTCGCTTTTGCAGCAGGATTTGCGTTCGATGTATTCGCGCCAGCGGATTCAGGGGGAGTTCCCATCGCTTCGCCCACCGTCACCTTGCAGGCGACGCGTTCTTAGGTCAAAGCCGAAATACTGACCTGCTGGCCGTCGGCATTTCGCATCTCGAAATGATCATGGCCGGGCATCAGGTCGTATGTTACTTCCCCTTGGCAGGCCGTTCCGCTTGATGTCATTGTGACCTTGATACGGTGGCTACCCGCGATAGCTGTCTGCTGTAACTTTCCGCCGGCATATTGAACTTGCACGCCGCGATTAATGTCGCCGAGCGGGCCGATGGCATAGCGCGAAAATGATTTCGTTGGATCGGGTCGCACGTAGGAAAGGCGGCTGGAAATTTCGTCCGCGGATTTCACATACATGACAACTTCGCGTTTCGCATGTTTAAGACCGGGCGACGGAGACGTCTCCTGTTGGTCTTCAATGAAGTTAAGCTTGAATGTCCGGCCGGTGAAATTCTCGAAACCGGCATAGGGATTCGCATTTATGGCGGGCTGCGTTGTGCTTCGCGGATCCGGACCCTTGTTGGCAACAACAGTTGGCGGCGCGGCGTCCAATTTGCTTTGCGCCGCGCGCGCGAGATCCGCGTAAAATCCTTTCGGATAATTCTTGATAAAGGCATCCCACGCGGGCTTGGTATTGACGGCTGCTGCCAGCTCGTAGTCCTTACGCAGCTTAGAATCCGGATCTAGGGCGGCGACTTGTGCAGGAACAGTCGCGGCCCGCGCAGGGGCTGCGACCAAGGCAACGTCATCGCCGCCAAGCGAGCCGTACACAAACGGCTCCTGTTTATTGGCAGTCGCCTTCAGTACTGCGTCGCGCACATAGCCAAGTGATTTTCGCAAGTCCTGTCCGGGGACCGGCAATTGAACAAGAAGCGCGGTTGTGAACGGGCTATGCTCGCCCGCGCCGTCGGATGCTGTGGAGCCTGCCTTCGCCGCATAAGCGACAAGCGTGTTGGGATTTTCCGGCTCAACCTTGGAAAGGCCCCGTTCGATCCCGCGCGACGCGATGCTTCGTTTCATCGTCGTTGAGAATGGATTGTCGCGGCAGGCGTCGAGAATGATGAGACGCAGCTTCTTCGCCGGCTCTACTGTCCTCACAATGCGATCAAGCGAGACCGCTTCGTCTTCGACATCGATGTCGCGTTCGAGTCTCGTATCGACTGGCAACACATAGTTTGTGCCGTTGATCTCGATGCCGTGCCCGGCATAAAACACGACCGCCACGTCGGCGTCCGCAACCTTGTCGGAAAAATCGCGGATCATCTTTTTCATGTCGGCGACGCCGACATCCTGACGAGAATCAACGGAATCAAAGCCCGCTTTCTTCAACATCTCGCCAATTGAAGCTGCGTCCTTCGCCGGGTTCGGTAGCTGGTTGACATTTTTATAGGCCGAATTGCCGATGACCAGGGCGACGCGTTTGTCCGCGAGTGCCGGAGCGGCGGCGCTCAACAGGACCAAGACAAGCGCGCTCAGAACAGGAGTGGGCATCCTTCGCAGCAATGTCCCGGCCATTTCTGGGCTCCGTTCAATCCATCTCGTCGCTTCAAAATGCCATAAAGCATTTATGGACGGAAGGTCGATCTGTTGACCCTTTCGCTGTCCTGCGATCACCTTTCTGTTGCCGACGCATCGCATCGACATGTTCGGAACGCTGCAGCGCAGAAACGTTAAATATCAGCGTTTGCGGTCCGGTCCCGCAACGATGCCGGCGGCGCGCAACTCCGCGATCTCTTTCGCCGAATAGCCGAATTCACCAAGCACCACGTCGGAATGTTCGCTGAACTTCGGCGGCACGTGACGCAGACTCGCTTTAGTGCGGTCGAAACGGATTGGGGAAGCGACGCCCTTGTACCAATCCTTCTCAATGATATCGCCACGATGCTTGACGTGTTCGCTCGCTAGCGCCTTGTCGATGGACTGCACCGGGCCGGCCGGCAAGCCGGCCGCCAGCAGTCGCCGGCACAGCGGCTCGCTGTCCTGATCTTTGAGAATATCGACAAGGATCTCGCGCAGTTCATCGCGATGCGCGATACGATCGCGGTTACGCGCGAAACGTGGATCGGTACCGATTTCAGGCTTGCCAAGCTCCTTCATGAGCTTTCGGAACGTCCCGTCATTGCCGACCCCCATGAAGATGTCGCCGTCGCGCGCGGGAAAAACCGCATAGGGCACAAGATTCGGGTGTTCGTTACCCGTGAGTGCGGGCGGCTTGCCATGCATGAAATAATTAGCGGTGTGCGGATGCATGATCGCGAGGCCGGTTTCATAGAGAGTGGTCTCCACGAATTGGCCCTTGCCGGATTTGGTGCGCTCCGCCAGCGCCATCAGAATTCCGATGGCCGCGTAAAGTCCCGTCGACATATCGACGAGGGCCACGCCGATGCGCGTCGGACCGCTTTGCGTCGATCCGGTCGAGGCCATGAGACCCACCATCGACTGGATGATGGCGTCGTAGCCTGGGTGTCCGCCATGCGGACCATCTGCGCCGAATCCTGAAATGCGGCAGTGGATGAGCGCAGGAAATTTCGCACGCAGAAAATCATTGCCGATACCCCATTTGTCGAGAGTGCCGGGTTTGAAATTCTCTATCAGCACGTCGGCGGTCTGGAGCATTTTCATCAGCACCTCGCGTCCACCTGCAACCGAAAGGTCGATACTAACGGAGCGCTTATTGCGATTGGTACCAATGAAGTAAGCTGCATCATCTTCATGAAACGGAGGCCCCCAGTCGCGGGTCTCGTCTCCAGCCGGCGGCTCGACCTTCACGATATCCGCTCCGTGGTCGGCGAGGATTTGCGTGCAATAAGGACCGCCGAGCACGCGTGAAAGGTCGATCACGCGAAGTCCGGCGATAGCGCCAGTCGAATTTTGCGAGCTCATAAATGAACCTTTGAGGTCGGGGCAATTTATTGCGCCTTGCGGCGCCGCGATTTTTGGCCGCTCATTTGATCGATAGCGCCGATAGGGTCAATACCGGCGCCGGTAGGGCCAATCTCGGGTGGCCCTGAAAGTCAGCCTTAACCAGCCGGCGGACTGCTCACCGCCGTTTGTTGCAAAACTATCGCCTGAAACTCGTGAGCGCGCTACGATGCTGCTCTGCATAACCCACAGTAGATCAAGACATGGCGATAGAAACTGAAACCGTTGAGAACGCCAATCCCGAAAAGCTTCGCAAGCGAAGCCTATTGACCGGATTGCTCGTCGCCGCGCTGTTGATAGCCCTGCCGCTCGCGGTCTGGCTTGATCTCACCAATCTCGGAGCGGTCGCCTTGCGGCGTCAGGCGACCGATTTGAATTCGGTCGTCAGCAGCGTACGTGGCTATTACGCATCCAACGTAGTGGGCCGAATTCTGTCATCGCTGGAGCCAACCAAGGTCGTTCATAATTATGAATCCGTGCCCGGTGCGATTCCAATTCCAGCGACGTTGTCGCTAGAACTCGGCAAGGTCATCAGCGAACAGCAGAACAACATCGTCTACCGCTTTGTATCCGATTTTCCGTTCAAGAACCGTGCGCCGCACCAGCTTGATGAGTTCGAACAGAACGCTCTGAAGTCATTGCGCGCAAATCCCGATCAGAAAATTGTCGACACGACCCACTCGCTGTTTAGTGACAAGGTCCGTCTCGTCGCGCCGATCATCATGGGTCAGGCCTGCGTTAGCTGCCACAACAATCATCCGGAAAGCGCCAAGCATGACTGGAAGGTTGGCGATGTGCGCGGCATCCAGGAAGTGATTATCGCGGCTCCGATTGCTGCAAATGTCTTCTCGTTCAAATTTCTGCTCGGCTATTTTGCGCTTGCCGCCATCAGCGGAGTTTCGTTCTTCGCGATGCAGCGCCGACAGGCGGCGCAGATTCAGGTGATGAATCGCGAACTGGAATCGAACAACGACTTCCTCGCGACGTTGTCGATGAAAATATCCCGATATATCTCCCCGCAAATTTACAAGAGCATCTTTAGCGGCCAGAAGGACGTCATTATTCATACCGAGCGCAAAGAACTTACGATCTTTTTCTCGGACATCCAGAATTTTACGGCGACAACCGAGCGGCTGCAGCCGGAACAGATGACGTTGCTGCTGAACGAATACTTCACCGAAATGTCGGCTATCGCGCTTGAGCACGGCGGCACGATCGACAAATTCATCGGCGATGCCATGCTGATTTTCTTTGGCGATCCCGAAACCAGCGGCGAACGCATTGACGCCAAAAACTGCCTGCAAATGGCGGTCGCCATGCAGCAAAGGCTCGGTGAACTGAATGCGAAATGGCGTGCGGAAGGTGTCGAGCACCCTTTCAAGACGCGGATGGGCATCAATTCCGGTTTCTGCAACGTCGGAAACTTCGGAAGCGCGGATAGGATGGACTATACAATCATCGGTGCCGAGGCGAACCTTGCGGCACGCCTTCAGTCGATTGCCGAGCCAGGTCATATCGTTATCAGTTACGAGACTTTGGCGCTGGTCAGCGATGTCGTGGTGGCGCATCCGCTCTCCCCGATCACGATGAAAGGAATTAGCCGCGAGGTTGTGCCTTACGCTGTCGACAGCGTGGCCGGAGTAAAGGATGCCAAGAGTACGATCGTGGCCGCCCGTACAGCCGGTCTCGATTTTTATCTCGATCCCTCAAGGGTGGAGGCAGGCGACACCGACCGCGTCCGCGCCATTCTGGCCGATGCAATGGCGGCTCTCGACAAGAGACTGCCGAAACCTACAGGGTAGGATCTGCGTTCAAAAAAGAAGCCGCCCGAGGGCGGCTTTCGTTTAAGGCTTTCCGGAAAGTTGGTGGAGCCAGGCGGGATCGAACCGCCGACCTCTTGCATGCCATGCAAGCGCCGTCGTCTTCTTCCTCCTCGGGGATGAAGGTCGAATCGTCATCATCGTCATCGAGCGTTTCATCGACTTCGATGTCATCCTCGGATTCTGGCAGCACGGCCTTGACCTTGCCGGTGTTTTCTTCGGCATCGGCTTCCTCGAGCGAGACCAATTCTTCGGCCTCGGCGGGCTCCGGAGTTGCGGCTGCAGCGGTCGCTGCGGCCGCTGCTGCACTGGCCCTTGCGGCAGCGTCTGCGCGTGTACGCGGCGGCGGTACCGGTGCGATCGGCACGATCTCGCCGCTATAGGGCGAAATTACCGGGTTCTTGTTGAGGTCGTAGAACTTTTTGCCCGTCGTCGGGCAAATACGTTTGGTTCCGAGATCGGCTTTTGCCACGGGCGGAGTCCTGAAGATGTCTTTGAAAAACGGTGCTTCACTTGGCTAGTTGCGTCGCCGCTGTCAATAGCGCCGCAGGCATAATGGCGGCCTCGTGACCTATTCCGACGCTCGTGGTAGGAGCCCTTCACGCAGGGGACAGCCGCCTTGACCCATTCGGGAAAGACCATGCCGCTTGAAGCTAGGGCCAGTCAGGCCCTGAGCGGTCGCGTGCGCGTTCCCGGCGACAAGTCGATTTCGCACCGTGCCTTAATTCTTGGTGCACTTGCGGTCGGCGAAACCCGCATTTCGGGACTTTTGGAAGGCGAAGACGTTCTCAATACAGCCAAAGCGATGCAGGCTCTGGGTGCGCAGGTCGAACGGACAGGTGCGGGCGCGTGGACTGTTCGCGGCGTCGGCGTCGGCGGGTTTGCCGCCCCTCGCGAGCCGCTCGATTTTGGCAATAGCGGAACTGGGTGCCGCCTTGCGATGGGTGCGGTGGCCGGATGCCCGATTGCTGCGATATTCGACGGCGATGCGAGTTTGCGCGGACGGCCTATGCGTAGAATTCTCGACCCGCTTGCACTGATGGGAGCGAGCGTTTCATCGCAGGCCGATGGCGGCCGTTTGCCGATGACACTGCAAGGCGCGCGCGATCCTCTCCCGATTGTTTATCGAACCCCAGTCGCGTCAGCACAAATAAAGTCGGCCGTCTTGCTGGCGGGACTTTCGGCGCCGGGTGTGACCACTGTGATCGAATCCGAGGCCAGCCGGGATCATACCGAATTGATGCTCACGCATTTCGGCGCGAAGGTGACCTCAGCAAATGAGGGCGCGCATGGGCGCAAAATTTCACTCACCGGCCAGCCTGAACTGCACGGCGCGAATGTGGTTGTGCCCGCCGATCCATCGTCCGCCGCATTTCCAATTGTGGCGGCGCTCATCGTCGCAGGATCCGATATCGTGTTGACCGACGTTATGACCAATCCGCTACGGACCGGCCTTTTCACGACGCTGCGCGAGATGGGCGCTTCGATTGAAGAGAGCAATTCACGCAACGATGCCGGTGAACCAATGGCCGAAGTTCGTGTGCGCGCGTCGAATCTGCGCGGCGTTACAGTTCCGGCTGAGCGTGCGCCTTCGATGATCGACGAGTATCTTGTGTTGTCGGTCGCCGCGGCATTTGCGGAAGGCACCACAACGATGAAGGGGTTGCAGGAATTGCGCGTCAAGGAATCCGATCGGCTTGAGGCGACGGCAGCGATGTTACGCGTGAACGGGGTCAAAGTTGAAATTTCCGGCGACGACATGATCGTCGAGGGAAAAGGCTTCGTTCCGGGTGGCGGTCTTGTCGCTACTTACATGGACCACCGGATTGCCATGTCGGCGCTCGTGATGGGCCTCGCGTCCGACGCTCCAATCAAGGTTGACGACACGGCGTTCATTGCAACGAGTTTTCCAGATTTCATTCCGATGATGGGCGGGTTGGGAGCTGAATACGCATGATTATCGCCATCGACGGTCCAGCAGCCTCCGGCAAGGGCACGCTCGGCAAACGTCTCGCACATCACTACGGATTTCGTCATCTCGACACCGGGGTGATCTATCGCGCGGTCGCGCAGGCACTGCTTGAAGCTGGCGCCGATCTGACCGACGAGATTCGCGCGGTGGCTGTGGCCATGGAGCTCGATCCCGAAAAGTTTGGAAATCCGGTTTTGAAGACCCAAAAAGTCGGCGATGCAGCCTC